>JAFVYT010000038.1 GCA_017508505.1 Clostridia bacterium | reverse complement strand
CGGGCCAAGAAGTTGAACAGCATTCTGCCGGCCATCTGACGGGGGAGAAGATTCTTCTTCGTGGGATTTTCCTTCCCGGAGAACCTTGCGGCCAAAAGGCCGCGACAGATCTTCTTGCGTTTTTTCTTATACCAGCGGAGCACCTGAGGGTAGAAGGACTGGACGTAATAAAGACCCTTGTATTCCGCAAGGATCCGATCGGCGGCCTCGCAAAGCTCCTTGGTGTTGTGATCCACCATCTTGAATTCGATCAATAGAAAGACCTTTCCGTCTACGACCTCCAGCACCTCCTTGAGGGTGGGGATCCGTTCACGGGTGCCCTCCAGGCGAAGACTTTGCAGCTCCTTTAAATTGGTCTCCTCGATTCGTGCGTCGACGCCGCAGACACGCTTGGTATTGCGATCGTGGAAAACGACGACCTCACCGTCGCGGCTCAGGTGAATGTCGATTTCAATGGGAAAGCCCATGTCTACGGCCCTTTGGAAGGCGGGTAGAGAATTTTCGGGAATTCCCTTGCTCTTGTCGTGAAGGCCTCTGTGAGCGATATAGGTGCCTCGGAGTTTTTTGACATCGGGGTGGGTGCGGTCGGAGGGGGAAACGATGAGAACGAGGATCAAGGACAGGACGATCAGGACTGCAGCGCAAACGAGAGCGGGTACCATAACGGACTCCTTTCAAATGTGAATTGTCGACTCGGGCTCGGATTTATTCTTTTGCAGGACGGGAATCGCCGTGGCGAACCTGACTCATGGTGATGAAGGAAAGCACGGAGAACACCACTGCATAGGGGAACAGAATGCGATACCCCAGGGGAAGATGGTCAATGAGAAAGCCGGAGACAAGGGGCGTTGCGATCTGCGCTGCCATGGAAAAGGTGTAGTAAAAGCCGGTGTATTTACCAACGTTCGCGCCGCTTGACATTTCCACAACCATAGGGAAGGAGTTGACGTTGATGGCGGCCCAGCCGATGCCGACTACGGCAAATAAAAGATAAATGATTAGAGTTGCGCGGGTAAGAAAGATCGCTCCTGAGTAGCATACGGTCATCAGCAAAATGCCGAGGAGAACAGTCTTTTTTCTGCCAAGCTTTCCCGAGAGCCAGCCGAGAGGGACAAAGGAGATGATGGCGGAAACCGTCGCAACGAGAAGATATCCCGAGCTGGTTCCGATGCCCGCACCGAGCACCTCGACGCAGTAACGGGAAAAGGCGGTTGTCACCGCATTGTAAGCGGCAAACCAAAGGAAGACAGAACAAAGGATCAAAACCAGAGAGCGGAACACGTCGGGAGCGAGCTTTTTGCCCTTGACACCGACGTTTTCCGGCTCATCCTCTTCCTCCTCGCCCATCTCATCCTTGACTTCTGCTAAAAGGCGGTTTTCCTTGATGGTGAAAACGAGAATCAGAACGGAGACCAGCATAAAGGCCGCTACAGCAAGAAAAACGGGGAAAAAGGACTGTCCCTCGGCATAGACCGATTCGCCCGCCTCGTTCTTTTCACTTTTCAGCAAAACCATCATCACGCCCATGGAAAAGATGCCGCCCACGTAGCCGATGAGATTGATGATTGCGTTTCCCTTGGAGCGCAAGGGCTTCGGCGTAACGTCGGGCATATAGGCCACGGCGGGGGTGCGGTAGGTGCTCATCACGAATAGGATGAGAAACAGCGAGATCATAAAGCCCCAAAAGCTCTTTGTGGAAGTGAAAAGCCCGAGCAGAAGAAGCAGAGCGCAGGCCAGAAGGGTACCGAAAAGAATGTAGGGGGTACGCTTTCCGAGACGGGTCTTCGTTTTGTCCGAAAGAGCACCGAACAGGGGAAGCATAAAAATGGCGAGAATGTTGTCCACGCTCATAACGGCGTTGGCCTGCAGAGTGGATAGGCCGAAGTACGATTCCAAAAGATAGGGAATGACCTGATCATACATTTGCCAGAATGCGAGAATCGACATAAAGGCAAAGCCGATGAGCACGGTTCTTTTGACGTTCAGCTTCATAGAACCTCCAAAACAGTATTTTGCAAGCAAAATATACCACAATTCTTTTCAAATTGCAAGGGCAAAGGATGCATTCCATCCCAAGGACGAATTTTCTCGGATGGAATTGACTTTATTCCCTTTTTGTGGTAAAGTATTATGATACTATATATTTCTATACTCTGCGATCGGAAAATTGGGAATAATTGGAAAAAGGAGAGGTGCTCGATTGACCATTTTGGGGATCGATCCCGGGATTGCCACCACGGGATTCGGCGTTTGCCGCAAGATCGGAGACCGCTTTGAATATGTCAACTGCGGCGTGATCGAAACCGCAAAGGGGCAGCGGGTAGAGAGGCGGATTCGTCACGTTCACGACTGCGTAGTTCGGTTGATCGAGACCTATCAGCCCGATGCTATGGCCATTGAGGAGCTCTTCTTTGCCAATAACCAGAAAACCGTGATCAACGTAGCGCAGGCAAGGGGGTGCATCCTGCTTGCCGCGGAGGAGCGGGGAATCCCCATTTACGAGTATACTCCGCTTCAGGTCAAGCAGTCCGTTGTCGGCTTTGGCCGTGCGGAAAAGCATCAGGTGATGGAGATGGTTCGCATCTTATTTCGATTACCGGGCGTTCCCCGTCCCGACGACGCCGCGGACGCTCTTGCCATTGCCCTGACCCACGGCTACCGCTCTTCCAATAAGATCGCAAGTCTTCAGACCTTGCAGGATTCCAAGAAAACAGGAGGCAGATAAATGTTTGATTATCTTTCCGGCTCTCTTCAGTCTGTTTCCGTCGGTGCTCTTGTTTTGGACACCCACGGTATCGGCTGGAGCATGATCGTCTCCGCTAAGACCGCAGGCCGCCTTTCCGGAAAAGGGACGGCTAAGGTTTATACTTATTTGAGTATGGGCTCGGGTGATCGCCCGTCTATGACGTTGTACGGCTTTGCAACCCCCGAGGAGAGAGAAATGTTCCTTCGCCTGACTGACGTTTCCGGGATTGGCCCGAAGGTTGCAATCTCCATCCTTTCCGCGCTCACTCCCGAGGAGCTTAGTATGTGTGTGCTGGCAGGGGATGCCAAGGCGCTTACCGTCGCACAGGGGCTTGGAATGAAGGGTGCACAAAAGATCATTTTGGAGCTCAAGGACAAAATTGCCAAGACTGCAGTCTCCGGAGCCTCCGCCACACCTGTCGGTGCAGCTTCCGCACCCGCGAGTGATATAACGGAGGCGGTGAATGCCCTTGTAGTTCTCGGGTATCAGCCTCAGGTGGCTGCTTCGGCGGTTCGCGCCGTCGCAGATCGCGCTTCGGATCTTCAGGATTTGATTCGACTTGCGCTAAAATCAATGGGAGTATAAAATTTCATGACACAAGATTTTGAAACCGATTTTGAAAACAGGATCGTCTCCGCATCCTTTACCCCCGCTGATGCTGCGGAGGAGGTTGGTGAGGAGCTGAGCCTTCGTCCTCAGACTCTTTCTGACTACGTTGGACAGGAAAAGATCAAGGATAACCTTCGAGTGTTCATTCAGGCGGCCAAGCTCCGCGGAGAAGCGCTGGATCACATCCTCCTTTACGGGCCTCCCGGCCTGGGAAAGACCACACTTTCCCACATTATTGCCAACGAAATGGGAGTGGGGATCAAGATTACCTCCGGCCCTGCCATTGAAAAGCCCGGTGATCTTGCGGCGATCCTTTCCTCTCTTTCCGCGGGAGACGTTTTGTTCATCGACGAGATCCACCGTCTTTCCCGTGCCATTGAGGAGATCCTTTATCCTGCGATGGAGGATTATGCACTGGACATTATGATGGGGCAGGAACCTGCCGCCAGAAGCATCCGCATTCCCTTGGAGCGCTTTACCCTCATCGGCGCCACTACACGTGCCGGATCTCTTTCCTCTCCTCTCCGCGATCGCTTCGGTATGCTGATGCGTCTCGAGCTTTATACCAACGAGGAGCTTGCCTCCATCGTGACCCGATCCGCCGGGATCCTCGGGGTTCCCATTGTTCCGAACGGTGCCCTTGAGATCGCAAGCCGCAGCCGCGGCACTCCCCGTATCGCAAATCGCCTTTTGAAGCGAGTGCAGGATTTTGCAATGGTTAAGGGGGACGGTGTGATCACCGATGAGATCGCAAAGCTTGCGCTGGACCGCCTGGAGGTGGACCACCTCGGCTTGGATCAGATTGACCGCAAACTTTTGGGTGCCATCATTCATAATTTTTCCGGCGGCCCTGTCGGACTTGAGACCCTCTCTGCCACCATCGGAGAGGAGGCCGTTACGATCGAGGACGTATATGAGCCGTATCTGATGCAGATCGGCTTTCTGTCCCGTACCCCACGCGGTCGCTGCGTGACGCCACACGCCTACCGCCATCTCGGTCTTGCGCTTCCCGGGCAGTCCGATCAGCTCACGATGGATGGATTGGAGGAAGCCTGATGTGGTATCTTGATGATTTGGGAGACTATGAGCTCCTGGATTGCTCTGACGGACAAAGACTGGAGCGTTGGGGAAAATACGTTCTGATCCGTCCCGACCCGCAGGTTGTTTGGAAGGGCGTGCGTCGCCATCCCGCCTGGAAAATGGCGGACGCCGTTTATTCCCGCTCCAAAAGCGGCGGCGGCGCCTGGAACGAGCATCACCTTCCCGAAACCTGGGAGTGCAGCATCGCAGGATTGAATTTTCACGTAAAGCCGATGGGCTTCAAGCACACGGGTGTTTTTCCGGAGCAGGCCTCCAATTGGAACTGGATTCGTTCTCTTTGCGAAAGGAGAAGGGCGGAGGGCAAGGAGGTCAGAGTTTTGAATCTTTTTGCCTATACCGGCGGTGCCAGCCTTGCGGCGGCGAGCGGCGGCGCGGCGGTTTGCCACGTGGACGCTGCTAAAAATATGGTGGCTATGGCAAAGGAAAACCTGAAGCTTTCGGGGATGGAGTCCCGTCCTTGCCGCTTTTTGGTGGATGATGCGCTGAAATTCGTGCAGAGAGAAAAGCGTCGCGGAAACGTCTACGACGGCATCCTGATGGATCCTCCCTCCTACGGCAGAGGCCCCAAGGGGGAGATGTGGCATCTGGAGGACAGCATTCACGATCTGATCCGACAGACCGCCGAGATTCTCAGCCCCGACCCACTCTTTTTCCTTGTGAATTCCTATACCACGGGGCTTTCGGGAAGCGCGGTTTCGTATCTTGTCAACGAAGAGGTTTGTGGCCGCTTTGGCGGTCGTGTTACCTCGGATGAGCTCGGCCTTTTGGTGAAGAGCACGGGACGCTGTCTCCCTTGCGGCTTTGCCACCAGGTGGGAAAAGGAGTAATTCTTTTGGAATCCAACGTGATCATTTCTTGTAATAATATTTCCTTCCGCTATGAATCGGATCGGGAGGAGCAGGAGCGTGCCGTAAAGGACGTCTCTCTTTCCATCGAAAAGGGGAGCTTTGTCGCCATTCTCGGTCGAAACGGAAGTGGCAAGAGTACCTTGGCAAAGTTGATGAACGGGATCCTCGTGCCCCAGTCGGGCAAGGTAGAGGTCTTTGGGATGGATACTGCCGATGAGAAAAAATCTTCTTCCCATTCGAAGGCGTGTCGGGATGGTGTTTCAAAATCCCGACAACCAGCTTGTTTCCAATTTGGTGGAGGAGGACGTGGCCTTCGGCCCCGAGAATCTCGGTGTCCCTTCCGAGGAGATCCGACATCTTGTGGACGCGGCCCTGGAAACGGTTGGGATGACTGCCTATGCCAAGCACTCTCCTTCGAAGCTTTCCGGCGGTCAGAAGCAACGGATTGCCATTGCCGGGATTCTTGCGATGAAGCCCGAGTGCATTTTATTTGATGAATCTACCGCAATGCTCGACCCCCACGGCAGACGGGAGATTATGGATACCATTCTGCGTCTGAATCGTAAGGAGGGAATCGGCATCGTTCTCATTACCCATCATATGGACGAGGCCGTTTTGGCAGATCGGGTTGTTGTGATGGAGGAGGGGCGCGTGGTTCGGGACGGAACTCCCAAGGAGATTTTCTCTGACGTTTCGTTTCTTCACGCTGCGGGGCTCGATGCCCCTCAGGTTACGGAGTTGATCCATCTTTTGTCGGAGGATCCGGTTTTATCGGAGCGCTTTGAATTCCCCAAGGGAATTTTGGGGGAGGAGGAAGCGGTCGGTTTTATATTAAGTTTATTTGGGAAAGAGTAATATGGCTGAAATCAAACTGGAAAACGTATCGTACCGATACAGTCCCGATACCCCCTTTGAAAAAACGGCGTTGGACGGGATTGATCTTTCCTTTACCCAGGGACGCATCACCGGCATTATCGGTCATACGGGCTCGGGAAAAAGCACACTCGCCCAACTCCTCCCGGGAATCCTTCGCCCTACAGAGGGCAGGATCCTTCTGGACGGAGAGGAACTGTTTTCTGATCCCAAGAAGATTCGTGCCGCCCGCTTTCGCGTCGGACTTGTCTTTCAGTATCCTGAGTATCAGCTTTTCGAGGAAAGCGTCTATCGCGATATTGCTTACGGGCCCAAGAATATGGGAAAGAGCGAGGAGGAGGTTCGCCGCCTCGTTGAGGATGCCGCTTATTTTACCGGAGTGGGTGAGGATTGGATGTCAAAATCTCCCTTCGACCTTTCCGGCGGTCAGAAGAGGCGTGTAGCCATCGCGGGTGTTTTGGCAATGGATCCCGAGGTTTTAATTTTGGACGAGCCCGCCGCAGGTCTGGACCCGGGTGGACGGGAGGAGATTCTCGGAAGACTTAAGACCTACCAGAGAGAAAAAAACAAGACGGTTCTTTTAATCTCCCACAGTATGGAGGACGTGGCAAGATATGCAGACGAGCTTTTGGTTTTGAAGGATGGGAAGGTCTTTCTTCACGGTACCGTAAATGCGGTATTCCGCGAGACTGAGAAGCTGGCAGAGGCCCACCTGAGTCTGCCGCAGATCTCCCGTCTTGTGCTTCGGCTGCGGGAGAAAGGAATTGCCATTCCGGATACTGTCCACACCGTGTCCGATGCATTTCTTGCTTTGACCCGACTTTTGAAGGAGGGATCTGTATGCTGAAGGATATCACACTTGGCCAGTATTTCCCGGGAAACAGTATCCTGCATCGCTTGGATCCGAGATTGAAGATTCTTTTGATGCTCTCCTTTGTTATTTTGGTGTTTTTTGCCACAAATCTTCTCTCCTTTTCTTATCTTTTGCTTCTCGTGGTTTTGATGAACGCTCTTTCCGGGATCTCATTCAAGGCAGTTCTAAAGGGGCTAAAGCCTGTTTTATTTATTTCGGTGTTCACCGCTGTGATCAATCTTTTCTGGACGACGGGAGAAACGCCCCTCGTTTCATTTGCCTTTATACGCATTTATCCGGAAGGAATCTGGCGCGCAGTCTTTATGATTGTTCGCATTGTTGCATTGGTAGCGGGAACGACATTGCTTCTCACTTATACCACCAGCCCGATGGATCTGACCGACGCCTTGGAGAGCCTATTGTCTCCTCTGAAAAAAATTCGTGTACCCGTACACGAGTTTGCGATGATGATGTCTCTTGCTCTTCGATTTGTTCCGACTCTCATTGAGGAAACCGAGAAGATCATCAACGCTCAAAAGGCGCGTGGTGCTGATTTTGAAACCGGCTCGCTCATTCAGAGAGCCAAGGCACTCTTTCCCATTTTGATCCCCTTATTTATTTCCGCATTTTCCCGTGCCACAGATCTTGCGATTGCTATGGAATGCCGCTGTTACACAGGCGGAGAGGGGAGAACAAGACTGCGCGTAATGCGCCTTTGTCCCCGTGATTTGGCGGTCTTTGCTATCTTTTTTCTTTTGTTTATTGCGATTGTTTTCGTTGCTCGCATTCCTTTTCCATGGGGAGCTACCCTATGAGTCGTGCCGTTTTAAGACTGTCTTACGACGGGACGGGATTTCACGGATGGCAGGTGCAGTCCAACGCTGTGACGGTGCAGGGGCTTTTGATGTCTGCTCTTGAGACTTTGTTTTCCCGGAAGGTGCCTGTGGCCGGCTGTAGCCGTACCGATGCAGGTGTTCACGCCAAAACCTTTGTTTGTCACGCAGATCTGCCGTCACCCTTTCCCTTGGAACGCTTGCCGCTCGCCTTAAATGCACTTCTTCCGGGCGGCATCGTGGTTCACGAGGCAAAGCCGGCACCCGCCGACTTTCACGCCAGATTTTCCTGTAAGGGGAAGACCTATCGCTATCTGGTGCACAATGCGAGAGTACGGGATCCATTTTTGCAAAACCGTGCCTATTTTTATCCGAAGCCCCTTGACGCGATTCGCATGAATGAAGCTGCTGCCGCTTACGTCGGCACCCATGATTTTTATGCCTTTATGGCCTCCGGAGCCGAGGTGGAGGATACGGTTCGCACCATTTATGATTTCCGTGTGATCCGAAACGTTGATCAGATCGATTTTGTTGTAACAGGAAACGGCTTCTTATACAATATGGTCAGAATTATGGTTGGCACCTTGATTTCCGGAGAGGCAGGAAAGCTGTCTCATCCCATTTCCGAAATTATTGCCCTGCGGGATCGGACCAAGGCAGGTATTACGGTTCCCGCTCACGGTCTCTATTTGGAAAACGTATTCTATGATTAATCACTTATCAAATCGACAAAAATAGAAAGGAGAACCCTGATGGACCAAACGGAAATGAAAATGATCTCCCGCTCGGAAAATCTGGCGCGCAGGTTCAAGCTTTGTAAGCTCATAGCTTTGTCTGTTTTGGTGGTTTTCCTTCTAAGTGGTTTGATTCTCTTTAAAAACGACATAACCATTGAAAATCTTCGCTATTTAATCAAGTATTTGGACTTTTCAACCGGCGGGGAATTCAACGAAGAGACTCGCATTCATTACAACTCGGATTCCGAAAACCAATTTCTGGTCTTTCGAGGGGATTTTGCCCTGGTCAACGATGGCGGCGTTACGCTTTATGATCGACGGGGCAGTGCGGTAATGACCGATTCCTTCCATATGACGAGTCCCATTGCCGTGTGTGGGGAACGGTATCTGGCCGTTTACGATCTCGGAGGATATCAGGTTCGTCTCTATAATTCCTTTTCACTGCTTTTTGAAAAGAGCTTTGACTATCCTGTACAGTCTGTCTCTGTTAATTCCGACGGATCCTTCTGTGTTGCGACCTCCGAAAAATCCTTCCATGCCGCCGTTTACGTTTATAATCGCGATTTTGAGGAGGTGAGGCGCTGGTCCTCTGCAGATAAGTTTGTAACCGAGGTCCATCTTTCGGATCGGGATGTTTTGACCCTCTCTACCGTTCGCGCTGAGGAGGGAAGTCTTGTGGGAGAGATCCTTTCTTTTAAGCTTGGTGAAACCGAGCCGCTTTCCTCCTACACTTATCTGGATCAAATGCCTTTATCCTTTTCGGTTGACGGAGAAAACGTACTTCTTTTGACCGATGAGAATATAATGAATATCGAAAAGGGCAAGGAGGTGCGCAAAGAGACCTTCCCCGACGAT
>JAFVYT010000037.1 GCA_017508505.1 Clostridia bacterium | reverse complement strand
CGACGTACCTTTGTACGCCTTCGGGTAACCAAAAAGCAAGGTAAACCTTGCTTTTTGCTCAGTTTGTCCGTTCTGCATCTTTTTTTCCTATCCCCTTAAAAGGAGCTGTAAAAAAACTTGAGTTTTTTTACAGCTCCTTTTCTTTTTATTCGATGATCCGATGCACCAAGGGCTTTTTTGCCACGGGCTCCTCGGAAAAGGAGAGGGAGTCCAAAAAACGCTCCTCAGCCTCGTGGACAGCCTCCTGACGCGTGGTGTAAAGGGTGGCGAGAAGCTCCCCCTTCTCCACCCGATCTCCCGTCTTTCGGTTCAGAACAAGCCCCGCTCCGTGGTCGATGACGTCGTTCTTGGTACGTCTGCCCGCACCGAGGAGCATCGCCGTGGTGCCGATCCCCTCGGAATCCATACGGGCCAGGATCCCGGAGGAGGGGGCGAGGACCTGATGACGAATGGGAGACAGAGGCAAAAGAGTCGGATCCTCCACAACCCGTGCATCGCCGCCCTGTGCGGCGATCCATTCCTTCATTTTCATGAGAGCCCTTTTCTCCTCGAGGACGGTGCGTGCCAAGGCTGCTCCCTCGGCCTCGGAAAGGGAACGGGCGGCAGAGATCATTTTCCCTGCCAAAAGAAGGCACAGCTCCCGCAGGGACTCATCCCCTCTGCCCGAGAGGATCTCAATGGCCTCCCGCACCTCGGGGGCGTTGCCCACCGCAAAGCCGAGGGGGGTGTCCATGTCGCTGACCACGGCCACGACCCGACGATCGAGAGAACGGCCGATCCTGACCATCGCCTCCCCGAGGCGGCAGGCCTCTTCGGGGGTCTTCATAAAGGCACCGCTTCCGAATTTTACGTCCAGAACGATGTTCCTTGCCCCGGAGGCAAGCTTTTTCGACATAATGCTGGAGGCGATCAGAGGGATGGAATCAATGGTGGCAGTCACGTCTCGGAGGGCGTAAAGCTTCTTGTCCGCAGGCACGAGCCCCTCGCTCTGCCCTGCCACGCAAACGCCCACGCGGCGCACCACGGAAAAGAATTCCTCGGAGTCAAAGGACGTCCTCATCCCCGGGACAGACTCCATCTTATCCACGGTTCCGCCGGTAAAGCCAAGACCGCGGCCGCTCATTTTGGCAAGGATACACCCCGCCGAGGCCACGATGGGGGCAAGGATCAGCGTAGTCTTATCCCCCACGCCGCCGGTGGAGTGCTTGTCCACGGTGGCGTTTCCGAAGGAGGAAAGATCCACCACCGAACCGGAGTGCATCATTTCCCTTGTCAGGATCGCGGTCTCCTCCTCATTCATCCCCCGAAGGCAGATGGCCATCAGAAGAGCAGAGGCCTGATAGTCCGGGATCCGACCTTGGGTAAAGCCGTGGACGAAAAAGGCAATCTCCTCTCCCTTGAGGGGCTTCCCCTCTTTTTTCTTTTGGATCAGGTCATACATTCTGAAAGACACGGCTTCCTCCCAAATCAAATACAGTTAAAATACGGCACACAGACGCTTTAGGCCCAAAAGGCCTGCCCCGAAAAATGCCGATCCAAGGAAAGGAATCGGGCACAGGTCTCGGCAAGATCGCAAAAGCTTTCACGGGTACCGAGGCTTTGGGGAACAACCCCGTTTCCGTAGGCAATAACGGGAACGTATTCCCGAGAATGGTCGGTGGAGGGTGTGGCAGGGTCGCAGCCGTGATCCGCCGTGATCAGAAGGAGGTCTTCCTTTTTCATCGCCTCCGAGATGCGGGGCAAAAAGGCATCAAAGTCCGACAGGGCGGCGGCATATCCGTCCACGTCGTTCCGATGGCCGTACATCGAATCAAAATCCACGAGATTGGTAAACAAAATCCCCTCGAAATCCTCCTCGAGAAGGGCAAGGGTCTTTTCCATCCCTTCCCGATTGGAGGCGGTTTTATAGGCCTCGGTAATACCGCGGGAGGCGAAAATGTCGCAGATTTTCCCCACTGCCTTCACCGAAAGGTTTGCCGCCTTTGCCGCATCCAAAAGAGTCTCGGCAGGGGGTGTTAAGGAAAAATCTCGGCGACGGGAGGTACGGGTAAAGCCCTCCTCGGGCGTACCCGTAAAGGGCCGTGCAATGACCCGTCCCACCGCATGCTCCCCCTGCAGGATGTCACGGGCGATTTTGCAGTAGCGATACAGCTCCTCCACGGGAACCGTCCTTTCGTGAGCGGCGATCTGAAACACGCTGTCCCCGGAGGTATAGACGATAAGCTTTCCCGTTTTCATATGCTCCTCGCCCCACAGACGGATGACCTCCGTACCGGAAAAGGGCAGGTTGCAGAGCACGTCCCGTCCCGTGGCACGGCAAAAGGCCTCCAGCACCTCCGGGGGAAAGCCCTCGGGATAGGTGGGCAGGGGCTTCTCGGACACCACCCCCGCCAATTCCCAGTGACCGATGGTGGTGTCCTTTCCCTTGCTCCTCTCCCTCATCCGTCCCCACGCGGCGATGGGATGAGGCTCGGCGGGAAGATAATCGACCCCGTCCACACGCCCGAGTCCCATCCTCAAAAGGTGAGGAATGTGAAAGCGAGGGGAGCGCGAAATGCTTTTTAGGGTATTGGAGCCCTCGTCCCCGAAAAGGGCGGCGTCGGGCATTTCCCCGATCCCGAGGGAATCGAGAACGAGGATGATCACACGGCGGCCCATCAGAAGCGAAGGGCACTGCGCAGTGCCAGAAGCATCATATCCGTAAAGGTATTCTGCCTTTCCTCGGCAGTGGTTGCCTCCCCGGTGATGAGATGGTCGGACACGGTGCAGATGGCGAGGGCTCGCTTTCCGAGGCGGGCGGCCGTCATATAGAGTGCAGCCGCCTCCATTTCCACCGCGAGAACACCCATTTTGCCCCAGCGGGCAAGGCTTTTCTCCTCGGGGCGAAGGTCCTCCTCGTCGTTGTAGAAGGTATCGCTGGAGAGGAGATTGCCCACGTGGTAGCGCAGGCCCATCTTCTCCGCCTCCTCCACGGCAATGCGCAAAAGGGAAAAGGAGGCGATGGGGGCAAACTGACCCGGCAAATGGAAATGGGAGGCCATGGCCGAGTTGGTGCAGGCCCCCTGAGCGAGGATGACGTCGCGGATGCGAACCGCAGGCTGCATTCCGCCCGCGGAGCCCACGCGCACGATGTTCTCCACCCCGAACACGGAGTAGAGCTCGTTGGCATAGATGGCAATAGAGGGCATTCCCATACCGCTGGCCATCACGCTGATCTTATTTCCCTCGAAGCGTCCCGTATAGCCCGAAATACCGCGTACGTTGTTCACAAGGCGAGGGCTTTCCAGAAAATTTTCGGCAATGAAGCGGGCGCGCAGAGGATCGCCCGGCATCAGAACGGTCTCGGCAAAATCCGAGGGAGTGGCATTGATATGAGGGGTGGGATAGGTCATCTCTTATTCTCCTTTTCCTTCAGGATGCGAACCACGCGGCTGGTGCCGAGGCGGTCTGCACCCAATTCCAAAAAGTGCTCGGCATTCTCCAGAGAGCCGATGCCTCCCGCAGCCTTGATGCGAAGAGGGGCCTTTACGTTTGCGGCAAAGAGCGCCACGTCCGAGAAGGTGGCACCTGCGGCAGAAAAGCCGGTGGAGGTCTTGATGAAGTCGGCACCCGCGTCTCCGACCACGCGGCACAGTCTGATCTTTTCCTCCTCGGTCAGAAGGCAGGTCTCCACAATAACCTTGAGGATCTTCCCCTCGCAGGCCCCACGGACGGCGCGGATTTCGGCCTCCACAAAGTCAAAATCTCCCTCCTTGACTCTTCCCACGGGGATGACCATATCGATCTCATCGGCACCATCCTCGACGGCACAGCGTGTCTCAAAGACCTTGACGGCGGTGGTGTTGTAGCCATTGGGAAAGCCGATGACGGTACAAAGGGTGAGGCGATCCCCCACGTATTCCTTCGCCCTTTTCACAAAGGAGGGCGGGATGCAGACGGAGGCGGTGCCGAAGTGGATGCCGTCGTCGCAAAGGGTGCGGATCTCGTCCCAGGTGGCGGTGGTGGAAAGAAGGGTATGATCCACGGCGGCAAGAATCTGTTTTTCGTTCATAGGATGTCCTCGTTTTCTGCCTTGCGGCGGATTTTCATATTTTTATTGTACCATTATTTTATTTTTGATGCAAGAAAAAACGCCGAGATTGTGCATTTCACAAAAAAGCTGTCAAAAACCTGCGCTTTTCGTGCAAAACCATCATTTTCCGTTTCTCTGCTTGACAAAAAATGGATTGGTGTATATAATCATAAAGATAGATTTTATCTATATCAAATGACTTTCAGGAGTTGAAAAAAATGAGTTTGAAAAGTGTAAAGAATGGCGAGAAGAATCAGTCTGTTCTGGAGATCCAGATCCCCAAGGCTGACTTTGAGGCCGAGGTCAACAAGGTTTACAAAAAGCAGGCTCCCAAGATCACCGTTCCCGGCTTCCGCAAGGGCAAGGCTCCCCGTTCCATCGTGGAGAAGCTCTACGGTAAGGGAATCTTCTATGAAGATGCGCTGAACGCACTTCTGCCCTCCGTTCTGGAAGAGGCTGTGAAGGAAGCGGGCATCGACGTGGTCAGCCAGCCCGAATTGGATCTTGGCGACATCGACGAGAACGGTGTTGCACTGACCGCAAAATATTGGACCAAGCCCGAGATCCGCGTGACCTCCTACAAGGGCATCAAGGCCGAGAAGACCGTGAAAAAGGTTGCCAAGGCCGAGGTGGACGCAGAGCTCGAAAGAGTCCGTCAGAGAAACTCCAGAACCATCGAGATCACCGACAGAGCCGCCGAGAAGGACGACGTTGCCGTGATCGATTACGAGGGCTTCGTGGGCGGTGTCGCGTTTGAGGGCGGCAAGGGTGAGGCTCATCACTTAAAGCTCGGCAGCGGCCAGTTCATCCCCGGCTTTGAGGAGCAGATCGTCGGGCATAAGATCGGCGAGGAATTCGACGTGACCGTCACCTTCCCCGAGGACTACCACGCAGAGGAGCTCAAGGGCAAGGAGGCCGTGTTCAAGGTCGCTTTGAACGGCATTGAAAACGTAGAGCTTCCCGAGCTGGACGACGAATTTGCAAAGGACGTTTCCGAATTTGATACTTTGGCCGAATATAAGAAGGACATTAAGGCTAAAATAGAAAAGAGAAACGCAGAGGAGTCCGACCGCGCAGTGGAGGAGCAGCTTCTCACCGGCATCATCGATGCCATCGAGGGCGACATCCCCGCTTGCATGTTTGACAACGAATGCGAAAACATGCTCCAGGATTACGAGAACCGTATGGCTCAGCAGGGTATCACCATGGACATGTATCTCCAGTACTCCGGTATGACCCGTGCCAAGATGATGGAGGAGCTCCGTCCTCAGGCAGAGCGTCAGGTGAAGGCTACCCTCGCACTGGAGGCCATCGCCAAGGAAGAGAAGTTTGAGATCAGCGACGAAGAGGTCGAGGCCGAGTACACCAGAGTGGCAGAGTCCTATCAGATCGACGTGGAGAAGGCGAAGGAGTTCATCCCCGAGGCCATCATCCGCAAGGACGTTTCCGCTCGCAAGGCAGTCGAACTGATTAAGGCCAGCGCCGAGATCACCGAGGCTCCCGCAGAGCCCAAGAAGGCTCCTGCGAAGAAGGCTCCTGCCAAGAAGGCCGCTCCCAAGAAGGAAGCAGGCGAAGAGAAGAAGGCACCCGCAAAAAAGAGTGCCGCGAAAAAGACCGAGGAAAAGGTCGAAGAAAAGTAAAATCCAGCTATGACGGGAGGTTTTGACATGGCAATGGTACCAATGGTTGTCGAACAGACCGGACACTCCGAGAGAAGCTACGACATTTATTCCAGACTTTTGAACGATCGTGTGGTGTTCCTCTGCGACGAGGTGAACGACACCACCGCAAGTCTTGTGATCGCACAGCTGATCTATCTGGAGGCTCAGGATCCCGAAAAGGACATCAGCCTCTACATCAACAGCCCCGGGGGATCCGTTTCTGCGGGAATGGCTATTTTCGATACGATGAACTACATCAAGTGTGACGTATCCACCATCTGCATCGGAATGGCCGCGTCTATGGGCGCCTTTCTTCTGGCAGCCGGCGCAAAGGGCAAGCGCTTTGCCCTTCCCCACAGCGAGATCATGATCCATCAGCCCTTGGGCGGGATGCAGGGTCAGGCAAGCGACATCAAGATCCACGCGGATCACATTCTCCGCACCCGTGACACCCTCAATCGGATCCTGGCCGAGAAGACCGGCAAGAGTCTGGAGGAGATCGTACGGAACACCGATCGGGACAACTTCCTTTCTGCCGCAGAGGCAATGGAGTACGGCCTGATCGATAAGGTCATCGAGAAGAGAGCCTGATCTTTCAATTCAAATGAAAAAATGCCGCGCAGGCCTTGGCTTGCTCGGCATTTTTCAAAGGAAAAAGGAGTCATTATGGCAAATTCCAAAAATCCCCCTTCCTGTTCCTTCTGTTCCAGAACGGAGGGGCAGGTACAGTTTTTGATTCCGGGTCCCCGCGGAATCTTTATTTGTGACCATTGCGTCAATCTGTGCTACGATCTGGTCAAGGAGTACACCGTCGCCGAGGAGAATAAGAAAAAGAGCTTTGAAATCTCCCATCTTCCCCGTCCCACGGAGCTGAAAAAGAAGCTGGACGCCTTCGTGGTGGGTCAGGACAAGGCCAAGATGGCGCTTTCCGTGGCCGTTTATAACCACTACAAGCGTCTGATGCAAAAGGATGACGACGAGGTGGAGATCCAGAAGAGCAACATCCTGCTCATCGGAGACACGGGCTGTGGCAAGACCTATCTTGCACAGACCCTCGCCAAGGCGCTGGAGGTGCCCTTTGCCATTGCGGATGCTACCACCTTGACCGAGGCGGGATACGTGGGTGAGGACGTAGAGAACATCCTCCTACGCCTGATCCAGGCGGCAGACTACGACGTGGAAAAGGCCCAGAAGGGCATCATTTATATCGACGAGATCGACAAGGTCGCGCGCAAGAGCGAAAATCGCTCCATCACCCGTGACGTATCGGGCGAGGGCGTGCAGCAGGCTCTCCTCAAGATCTTGGAGGGCACCGTAGCCAACGTTCCCCCGCAGGGCGGCAGAAAGCACCCCAATCAGGAATTCATCCGCATCGACACCAAGAACATCCTCTTCATTTGCGGCGGTGCCTTCGACGGAATGGAGGACATCATCCGCCGCCGTCAGGGCAAAAAGGCCATCGGCTTTGACCTCAAGGAGGAGGATCCCCAGAAGAAGGACGACAAGAACGCGATCATCGGCAAGGTCATCCCTCACGATTTGGTCAAATTCGGCATCATCCCCGAGCTGGTGGGGCGCATCCCCGTGGTGGTGCCCATGGATTCTCTGGATGAGGAGAGCTTGGTACGCATCCTGACGGAGCCGAAGAACGCGCTGGTGCGCCAATATCAGAAGCTCTTCCGCTTTGACGGAATCGAGCTGGATTTCCGCGACGATGCCTATCGGGAGATCGCCCGTCTTGCCAAGGAGCAAAACACCGGTGCCCGCGGACTGCGCTCCATTTTGGAGGGCTTTTTGCAGCCGATCATGTACGAGCTGCCCGACCGTCGGGACGTCAAACGGGTGGTCATCACCAAGTCCGTGGTCTCCGAGGGGAAGGCTCCGAGGCTGATCCTGAAAAAGGACGAGGCCAAAAAGACCCAAAAAAGCGAGGAAAAGGCAGGCTAAGCGCCTCCTATCCGTGAAGAAAAAAGGCAGACACCACTTTGGTGTCTGCCTTTTGTTTTGCGGTGGGAAGTGGGGGGTCAGGACTTGGGGAGGATGGTGATCTCGAGGGTTTCCTCCACGTCGCTGCCCATTACCATAATGGAAAACTTTCCCGTCATGGCGTCCTCGGCCACGGGGATGGTGACGATCCAATTGCCGTCGCGCTTCACGGTCTGCTTCTTTCCGGCAGCAAAGCCCGTGGTCACGTCGATCTGAGGGGTGGAGCTATGGGCGACGGTGAGGGTGAGGGTCTCCCCTGCCTTGACCTCGGTTCGGTCGAGGGTGCAGAGGGTGGGAAGATTGTAAAACACGTCGAAGGTGTAGGTGATCTTTCCGTGGTAGGAGGTTTCCTCCTTCTCATACCAGCTACAGGTGACGATGACGGTGAGCTCGGTATCCTGCTCCAGGGTAAGGGGGGGGAGCTTTGCGTAATCGTCGGAGAAGAGCTGCTCTCCCCCGCGCATGACTGCAACGTGGCAGTAGTCGGGCTCTGTGGAAAGCTTCAGATTCAGGGATTCTCCCTGAGGAAGATCCGTCACGGTCTCGGTTTCTCTTTTCACCTTGTCCGAGTGCTCCTCGCCGTCGGCACGGAGATAATTCCACTCGCCCTCGGAAAGGACGGGGGCAAAGTCCTTGCCTCCTTGAGAGAGGACGGCCACGGGGGCATCGGAGAAGGAAAGGGCGTAGTCCTCCAAAAGGGCGTGTCCCTGCAGCCTTTTGGCAGTTTCGGAAGGAAGCAGGAAGAACGCTCCCGCAGGGTCGGTATAGACACAGTTCAGCTCCGAGTCACTCAAATAAAAGCGGTAGGTATATTCCCGATTGAACTTTTCAAAGGTGACCGTCAAAAGGCGGTAATCCTCCAGATCGTCCGCGGCCTTCTCGATGCGGTCGCCACCCGTGGCGGCCTCAATGAAAAAGGCAAGCTCCCCGGAGGCGGTGATGCGCTCCTCCTCTTCCCCGTGCAAGAGACGCACGGCCTGCACGGTGCCGCGGGTCAAATCGGGGCTGAGATTTTCCTGCAGAAACAGGGCGGCAAGCAGCATCGGGATCAGAAAAACGGCGATCCCCACCACCACAAGGAGGCCCTTGTTGCTTTTTTGATTCAGCTTCATTTCTTTTATCCTCTCTTAATCCGTTTCCTTCGAAATGACCCGTCCCACCAAGCGAACGCTGTCCCCCTCCAGCACGTGGATGGGCTCATAGGCGGGATTGAGGGATACAAGGTAGGCCTCCCCCTCGGTCACGGTGTATTTTTTACAAAGGCTTTCTCCGTTTAACAGGAAAATGCCTATCTGCCCCGAAAGGATCTGCTCCGTTTTTTCTACGTACACCAGATCTCCGTCGGAAAAGAGGGGCTCCATACTGTCTCCGGAGATGCGGATGCCAAAATCCGCCCCTTGGGGTGCGTCCTCCGTCAAGGGAAGAAGCTCCGCCTTGTCGCTGTAGACGGGAAGACCCGTGCCTGCGGCCGCGGGTGCTTCGTAAACGGGAATGGTCGGGGACGGTGTCTTACTGCAGTCCACCTGATGCTCCAAAATGGAAAGGACGGTGTTGCGCCCCCGTGCGTCCAAAAGAGAATACAGCTCCAGAATGCGCTTTTCCTCCTCGGAGACGGCCTGCTCCTCCTCCCGATCAAACACCAAGGCCTCCACCGAGGTCCCCAGCGCACGGGCGATGCGGAACACCGAGGCAAGGCGACGGGTGTCCGTTTCCCTTTTCAGCATACTATCCAGAGTGGTATAGGGAATCCCCGTTTCCTTGGCCAGGGTGGCCGTGGTCATCTTATTTTCCTGCAGGAGCTTTGAGACCTTTTGGCTAAATGACATCCCGTTTGACCCTCTTTCCTTCGTTTCTGTCTTTTATCATAACACAATTCCCAAAGAAAGTAAAGATTTTTACGCTTTTTCATATTTTTTCAACAAATGTATAAAGAATCGTTATAGCATCTATATAAAAAACAAAAAAATAAGTATGACTTACAGGAGAATTCAAACTTGTAAAAAAACGAAATTTGTGGTATCATCTAGCTTATGTTCATACTTTTGATGCGTTTTAGAAAAAAACGCGATCGAAAGGCAGAGAATTCCTCGGAAGGAAAGGTGAGAATATGGCAGACAAGAAATCAAAAAAGCTGGTCCTGAACGTGGGCTGGTGCAAGGGCTGCGGCATTTGTGCCGCCTTCTGTCCCAAGGGTGTTTTGGGGCTGAAGGGCGACAAGATCGCAATCCTGGAAGAAGACAAATGTATCAAGTGCGGCCTCTGTGAGATCAGATGCCCCGACTACGCCATTTGGCTGGAGGAGGTAAAAGCATGAAAAATATCAAATTGATGCAGGGCAACCAGGCCTGCGTTGAGGGTGCTCTTGCAGCGGGATGCCGCTTCTTTGCGGGATATCCCATCACCCCCTCCACCGAGATCGCCGAGGGATGTGCCGTCAGAATGCCTCAGGTGGGCGGACGCTTCATCCAGATGGAGGATGAGATCGCATCCTGCGCGGCGGCCATCGGTGCCAGTGCCGCAGGCGTCAAGGCAATGACTGCCACCTCCGGCCCCGGCTTCTCTCTGAAGCAGGAGAACCTCGGCTACGCGTGCTTGACGGAAATCCCCTTCGTTTTGGTGGACGTACAGCGTGCAGGCCCCTCCACAGGTCTTCCCACCTCCCCCTCTCAGGGAGACGTCATGCAGGCCAGATGGGGTACCCACGGCGACCACCCCATCATCGCGCTGGCTCCCTCTACCGTAGAGGAGTGCTACACCAAATGCGTGCGCGCCTTTAATCTTTCGGAAAAGTACCGCACCCCCGTGATCTTTTTAATGGACGAGATCGTCGGACATTTGAGAGAAAGCATGGAGATCCCCGAGGCGGGAGACGTTGAGGTGATCAATCGCACCGTCACCCCCGACCCCGCAAAGGCCGGCCCTGCCTACGATTGTACCGACGGCAAGCTCGTGCCCGACTTTGCTCCCTTCGGTATGGGACAGAGATACAACGTCACGGGTCTGATCCACGCCAAGGACGGCTTCCCCACCAACTCCACCGACATCGCAGACGCTCAGGTCAGACGCCTGATGGCCAAGATCGATGAGAATCTGGACGACATTCTGGAGTGGGAGGAAAAGGATCTGGAGGACGCAGAGGTTTGCGTGGTCTGCTACGGCGGCACCGCAAGAAGCGTCTACAGCGCCATCGAGGAGCTGCGCGCCGAGGGTGTGAAGGTGGGTCTGTTCCGTCCCATCACCATTTGGCCCTTCCCCGAAAAGAAGATGGAGGAGATCTCCCGCAAGGTTGGCCGCGTCATCGTGGCAGAGCACAACTTCGGCCAATTGGTGCTGGAGGTTGAGCGTGTGGTCAAGGGCAATTGCAAGGTAGATTTCATCGGAAAGGTCAACGGCACCGTCATCACCCCCGACGAGATCAAGGCCGCTGTGAAGGAGGGCTAATCATGGCATCTGAACTGGTAAAGAAATATTTCCGTGAGGATCACCTTCCTCACATTTGGTGTGCAGGCTGCGGACACGGCGTTCTGATGAAGGACGTGGCGCAGGCTGTGGAGAATCTGGGTCTGGACAAGGACAAGGTCGTTCTGGTTTCGGGCATCGGCTGCTCCTCCCGTGCGGCAGGCTATATGGACTTCAATACCATGCACACCACCCACGGCAGAGCATTGGCCTTTGCGACGGGCATCAAGATGGCCCGTCCCGAGCTGGAGGTCATCTGCATTATGGGTGACGGTGACGCAAGCGCCATCGGCGGCAACCACCTGATCCACGCGGCACGCCGTAACATCGGCATCACCGCCATCGTATTCAATAATGACATCTACGGTATGACCGGCGGTCAGTACTCCCCCACCACTCCCTACGGAGAAAAGGGTACCACCGCTCCCTACGGCAACATCGACCGTCCCTTTGACATTCCCAAGGTAGCCGAGGCCGCAGGTGCCACCTACACCGCAAGAGGCTCCGCCTACGACGCGGTACGCACCACCAAGCTCATTGAGGAGGGCATCCGTCACAAGGGCTTCTCCGTCATCGAGTGTGCCTCCGTCTGCCCCACCTACTACGGCAGAAAGAACAAGAAGGGCAGCGCCGTGGATATGTACCGTTGGCAGAAGGAAAACAGCGTCACCGTGGAAAAGGCCAGGACCATGTCTCCCGAGGAGCTGGAGGGCAAGCTGATCATCGGTGAGCTGAGCCGCTCCGAGTTCCCTGAATTGACCGAGCAGTATCGCAAGATCATCGACAAGGTACAAAAGAAGTAAGGAGGCCCGAAATGAGCAAAATGGAAATCAGACTCGCCGGCACCGGCGGGCAAGGCCTGATCACAGGTACCATCATTCTGGCTGAGGCCGGAATTTTCGAAAACAAATACGTGGCACAGTCCCAGTCCTACGGCCCCGAGGCCAGAGGCGGCATGTGCAAGGGTGAGGTCATCATCTCCGATGAGAAAATCGGCTTTACCAAGGTCACCCGTCCCACCTTCGTGATGGCGCTGTCACAGCAGTCCTTCAACCAGTACTGCAAGGGGCTGGACGAGGATTGCTTCGTTCTGGTGGACGAGAGCATTGAGGTGCCCGCCGACTACGACCACAAAAACTTCCGCAAGCTCCCCATTCTCGCTACCGCCCGCGACAAGGTGGGTAAGATGCAGACGGTAAACATCGTTTCCGTGGGAGCCATCAACGAAATGCTTCAACTTTCCTCCTTTGAAAACATCAAAAAGGCTGTTCTGATGCACGTTCCCAAGGGAACCGAGGAGCTGAACCTGAAGGCGCTGGAGGAAGGCGCCGCCTTAGCAAAATAATATAGGAGTACCAAATGAAAATCCACGAATATCAAGCCTGTGAGCTTTACACGCAATACGGCATTCCCTGCCCCAAAGGCTATATAGCCACCAATATGGATGAGGCAGTCAACATCGCAAAAGAGATCGGCACCTTTCCCATCGCCATCAAGGCTCAGATCCATTCCGGTGGCAGAGGCAAGGCCGGCGGCGTTAAGGTATGCCACAGCATTGAAGAGGTTCAGATCGCCGCAAAGAAAATGATCTGGAAGACCCTTTACCCCCATCAGGCAGGTCCTGAAGGAAAATTCGTACGTAAGCTTTACGTTACGGAAGGAAGCAACATTGACCACGAGTACTACGTTTCCATGGCGGTTGACGGCGCTAACGCTTGCATCACCCTTCTGGCCTCTGCCGAAGGCGGTATGGAAATCGAAGAGCTTTCTCGCAAGAACCCCGAAAAGCTTCACCATATGAAGATCGACCCCACCATCGGTTACCGCGATTACAACGGGTGGGAAATGGCAAAGAAGCTGGGCATCACCGGTGCTCAGGCAAAGCAGTTCGTTGCCATTACCAGAGGTATGTAACGTTTGTTTGTGGAAAAGGATTGCTCTTTGGTGGAAATCAACCCCTTGATCTCTACGAAAGAAGGAAATCTTCTTGCCATTGACGCCAAGATCAACTTTGATGATAACGCCCTGTTCCGCCACCCCGATATCGTGGCTTTG
>JAFVYT010000036.1 GCA_017508505.1 Clostridia bacterium | reverse complement strand
GGACTTTTGTATGCGGTCACGGGGATCTTCGCCGGTGCAATCTGTCTGAACCTGATCGACAAATTGGTGCCCCATCTGCACCACCTTGCGGGGAAGGAGTCCGAGCAGCATCACAACAAAAAGCTTGGCAAGGTGCTCCTTTTTGTGGCGGCTATTGCCATTCACAATCTTCCGGAGGGCATCGCCGCAGGCGTCAGCTTCGGTTCCGGGGACACCGCGCAGGCGCTGGTGATCGCGGGAGGCATTGCTCTGCAGAACATTCCTGAGGGAATGGTTATCATCGGGCCAATGCTGGCGGCAGGAGTTTCGCCTGTTCGCACCTTTTTGATTGCCGCCGCAACGGGGCTTGTGGAGGTCTTGGGTACCGTCCTCGGTTTTTTTGCGGTTTCCGTTTCCTCCGCCATTCTTCCCTTCGGCCTTGCCTTTGCGGGTGGCACGATGATCTACGTCATCAGCGATGAGATGATCCCCGAAACCCATACCCACGGCAGTCAGCGTGGGGCGACCTATGCGCTTCTTGCGGGCTTCTGTGTGATGCTTGTTACCGACGTTTTGCTGGGATAAAAGGGGGAAGCCCGTTTTTTGTGTTGCCTTTTCTCCGATTCTGTGATACAATGCCGATGTGATGCCCATTCTATTTGAAAAGAGGTTTTTACAGTGAAAAGAAGAATCCTTGCCCTCCTTCTCTGTGCTTTCACCCTCCTTCCGCTCCTGGCCTCCTGTGCCGCGCCGAAGCTGAACATTCCCGAGGAAACGGAGGAGAGCACCGTTACCGTAGCGACCACCGCGCCCGACGCTACCCCCACTCCCAAGCCGAATCCCTCCACCAAGGAGGAGGAAACCGACACCGAGCCCGAGGGGATGATCCCCCAGAGCCTCGCAGAGCAGAAGATCACCAAGATCCTGATCATCGGAAACAGCCATACCAACGACGTGTTTTTCCAGCTCGGACGTGTTTTTGATGCGCAGTTCGAGGGTCGCTATATGCTCGGCTTCCTCTACTACAGCGGCTGCAAGCTGTCTCAGCACGTGAGCTTCTTGAAAAACAATAAGCCTGTTTACGACTACTATAAGACCTCCACCACCGCCTACGTCCGCGAGGAGGAATGCACGATGCAGAGAGTTTTGAAGGACGAGCCCTGGGACGTGATCTTCCTCAACCCCGCGGGAGCATCGGACCTGCTCCACGAGGACCTGCAGCTTGAATTCAGAAGACAGATCGAGGATTACATTCACAAAAACGTGAAGACCGAGCATTCCATCGCTTGGCACACCTCTTGGGCAAGCCCCAACGATCCCGCCTTCTTTGATAAGTCTTGGTGGCGTCAGCCCCCCGCAGGACACAAGGAGAGTCTCATTCAGAATTACGGCTTCGACCCCGTCAATCAGCATACCCTCCACGTCGAGGCGGTCAAGAAGCACATTTTGACCGATCCGACCTATGTGCATACCATCTGCACCGGCACCGGTATCGTATATGCCAACTGGGTGCTCGGCGTGCCTCAGCTTGACCTCTACCGCGACTATACTCACCTTTCCGACTTCGGCCGCGTCCTCGCCGCCTATTGCTTCTACGCCCAGTTCACGGGGGAGCCCATCGAGGAGGTGCTTCTGGATAAGGTGCCCGCCAAGGCTCGCCAGAGCCACTATCAGTCCTTGGGCGATCTGGTCCTCACGGACGAATTGAAGGCGGTCATTAAGGAAACGGCCAACTACACGTTGGAAAATCCTTGGAGCGTTCCCGCCGCAAAATAAAAGGAAAAACAAAAAAGCGTTGCAAAAGCAACGCTTTTTTCTTTGCCGATTTTTATAGCCCGAGCACCTCGCGGTAATATTCCCGCTCTGCGCCGACCTTCGTAAGTCGATGTGCATCGGAGCCGTAATAACAAGAAACCTCATACCGCCTGCAAAGACGGATGAACTCAGACTGAAACTCGGTCAGAAAGCCGTTTTGGAGGCTCTTTTCCTTCGGGGTGATCCCACCCTTGAGATGAACCCCCGCAAGATCCACCGCCGCTCCCGTTTTTTGACAGATCGCAAGGAAGTCCTCGGCAGCCCTCAGCATCTTGGGGAGCTGCTCCTCTTGAGGATTAAACCAAGCGAAGCGGTCGGGGTGCTTGCTGCAAGGAGCAAATACGTGTCCTGCCATTGCGGGGTAGGGAGAACGGGAGACGGCACGTCCCCGAATCTCCCACTCCGTTCTTAAAAGATGCGCCGTTCCGCCCACCGCTTCGGCGGCGGTGGCGAATTCTCCGCTGTCGTGAAGGGCATTGATGTCCCTTCCGTAGCTTAAATGTACAAATTTTAGGGGCAAAAGGGGATGAAAATTCAGAGTCGGAGTGATAAAGTCCAAGGCACGCTCCGCCTCCGGAGAAAGCCTCAGGCTTAAATCTCCCTCTTCGTTTATGATGTCAGCCTCGGTGGACAGAAAGATCCTGACGGAGCCACCCTCTTTTTCGTATCGGTCGATCTCCTCGCGCAGAGCAAGTAAGATCTCCTCTCGGCTGTTTTCATAAAGCCGCTCGGTCTCATCCTCCAGCAGAATGTGGAAATGAGGGGTCAGAATGACCGAGGAAAGCCCGACTCTCTCAGCGGCCTCGGCGATGGCGTCCACCGTCATATCCGCCGCTCCGTCGCAAAGGTGCGTGTGTACGTGGGAGTCGACCGACGACGGATCGGGCATCAGCTCTCTCCACTCAGAAAAGCTTCTCATCAGACACGCCTTTCGTTCAACGCTCCGCCGTAAAGGGGATGGGCTTCGATCTTGTCAAGGAGCGCTCCTACTGCCTCCGCCTTATGAGCATCCGAGCCGTAGGTGAAGGTCAGAGACGGAATCTCAAGCGCCCACTCCATAATCCTTTGGCTCGGGTACAGATAGGAAAGGTTGTTTTCCATTGCCTCGGCAAGGTGGGGATTGATCTCCAATACAACACCCTTTTCAGCAGCCCTCTTCAAAAGCGTCCGAATGAGCGACTCGTTTTTTTCCGGGGTATAGTCGTCTCCCTCAAGAAAGGAATAGCGATCGGGACGGGTGAAGGGGAAACGGAACATATCGGGGTGAGAAAGATTGGTAAACAATCCGCTCTCTACCGCCGCGAGGGAATTTTCCAATGCCGCCCTTGCAAAGTCGTTTTTTGTGTAGCGCTCGGTGTCCTTGCAAAACAGATGGATATGGCTGGAGCCGAGGATACGGTCAAACTCACCCTCTCCCAGCACCGCTTCGATCTCCGAAAGCACCGAGGGATGGTAGTCGATCTCGATTCCGCAGAGCACCGTAATGCGGTCTGCGTATTCCGCACCGATCTTACGTACCCGTCTGCAATACTCCCTTACGCTCCCCGCAGGCATACGGTCCTTGGCTCGGGAGAGGGAAAGGGGCATATGATCCGTAAAGCAAACCTCGTCGATCCCCAAATGGATTGCCCGCTCCAAAAAGTCTCGCCAGGCCTCGGGTCGGGTCAGGATCTGCGGATGCATATGATGGTCTCTTCTCACTCGGCTTATGCCTTCTTTCCTTCGTTTTATGGGGATGCCCGATCAGCTTTCGGACTCCATTGCCTTTTTCTTCCACTCGTTGAGCTTTCTGGGGTAGAGCTGACAGCTCATACCGCCGTCCAGCACCAATTCCGTTCCCGTTACGTTGCGGGAAAGGTCGGTTCCGAAGAAGTAGCAGGCGTTGGCAATGTCCTGGAATTCGGAAATGTCACCGATGGGGGTTAGCTCACCGTTGACGATCTGCTTCGAGCCCATTTCCTTCCAACGCTCGGTCTTGATGGTGCCGGGGAGAACCGCGTTACAGCGGATGCCGAAGGGGCCGAGATCCACGGCCAAGGCGCGCGCCATGGCGTTGATTCCTCCCTTGGAGGCACAGTAAGCCGTGCGATTCGGGATGGCACGGTAGGCGGTGTTGGAGCTGACGAATACCACGGAGCCGCCGCCCGTCTCTCTCATTCTCATTGCAGCCTGACGGATCAGGGTGAAGTTCCATACCAGGTTGGTCTCAAACACGCCGCGGAAGTCCTCCACGGGAACCGTCCAGAAATCCTGACCGGCACCGGGATCCTCGGGATAAAAGCCCATGTTGGCGGCGTTGAGCACGATGGTCTTCAGCTCCACGTCGTAGCGGTCGATCTCCAGGAACATTTCCTTGACCTTTTCCTCGCTGCCGATGCGGCACTCAAAGCCGTCGGCGATGACGCCGTAGTCAGCCGCCAGCTTCTTTGCCGCTTCCTTTGCGGCGTCGCCTCTGCGGCTGGTGATAAAGACGGCCCAGCCCTCACGGGCGAAGGTTTCTGCGATTGCGTAACCGGTTCCGGTCTGGGCGCCGGTGATCAAAACTGCATTTTTCATATTTTTATCCTCTTTTCCATTCGGCAAAGTCACCGAACATCAGCATCAGGGGGGAGTCCGTTACGGGAAGGTTGATCAGAAGACCGTCTTCACCGCGCATTGCTTCGGGAATGTCGAAGACACTGCCGTCAGCCATATCCACCAGCTGCAGGGGCATATTCCGCAGCTCGGGGTCCAGCCTCAGGGAAACGGTGCCCTCGTAGGTTTCGGTCAAAAGATTTCTGGGAACCCAGTAGAAGAGAGCCGTCGCACCGTTTGCTCTGCGGAAGGCGTGATGCTCCGTCTCAGCAAAATCAAAGTCCTCTCCAATCAGACGGATGGAGGGCATAATCTCGGCCTTGGCGGGGAAGGGAATGCGCTCCCACTCCTCTGCCATTACCGCACAAAGGGTCTGAAGGGTGCGGTAAGAGGGCTTTGGTGCGTAGGTGCCCACGCTTCTTCCGTTTTCGTCAAACTCGGCACCGACTACGCCGAAGTAGCCGTAATCCAGATAGGTTGCCACGTTCCCCGTGCGTCCGTTCAGCGCCTCGATCATATCCATACAGGAGAAGTACGAGGTGAATTTCACGCCCATAGCAAGGTCGAGGATCAAGTGACGCAGGAGGTACTTGACCTGCTTTCTCTGGGTCCATGCTCCGCCGTGGAGAGCCCCGGAGCCGTCGGAGCGGGATTGGGTTCCCCCTTCACCCTGCACGATCTCCATTTCCGGTCTGCCCACCTTTTTTCTCAGGTCGTCGAACACCCGAAAACGGTCCTTCCAGACCTCCTCGAATACGCTGTATCCGTGGTAGGAAAGCACGTCGAGCCCGTCAAAGCCGCCGTTCTCTGCAAAGGAGACGGCAAAGTCCTTGTATTTTGCAAGGGCGGGACCGACTGCCAGCGCGTCGGGATTGGCCTCCTTAATGGCCTTGGCGGTACGGTTGGAAAAGCGCGCCCAAAGAGCGGTATCCTTCTCGTGCTTCCAGCAGCTTTTTCCGTCAGGCTCGTTCCAGATCTCAAAATAGCGGATTTTGCCCTTGTAGTGCTCCACCGTCGCCTTGACGTAGGCAAGCCAAGCCTGCATTTCCTCCTCGGTGTCTACGGGGGCGATGCCCACCGCGCCGAAGTATTCCTTTGCTTTTTCGGTGTAAAGGGGATTGCCGTAGCAAAGACAGAGCCAGGGCTCGATCTCCAGAGAGATGATCTTATCCACAATGGGATCCAGCCAGGAAAAGTCGTAAACGCCCTTTTCCTTTTCGGTGCGGAGCCAGCCGGATTGGAGTCTTGCCCACTTCACACCGATCTTTTCCAGATGGGGATATGCCTTCTCGGGGTCGAACACGTCACGGTCCAGCTTCTCAAAGCCGATTCCGAGACGGGAAAACTTTATTTCGTGGGAGGATTTTGCGACGATCTCGCCGATTTTATGAAAGCGTTCCATAAAGCCCCCTTAAAAATAGAATTTCGTCTTTGCGGGACGGATGTCCGTCAGAGCGCCGGTGTAGTGGCGAAGGGTGTGGGGGGAGTAGGGATGCTTGGCACACTCCTCCTCGTTGATCTCAATGCCCAGACCGGGCTTGTCGGGAATGGACAGATAGCCGTTTTCGTAATGGAGCTCCTCGTTGACCACGTCGCCTCTCCATTCCACGTCACTGTACATAATCTCCAGAATGGCAAAGTTGGGGCAGCAGCCTGCCAGCTGTAGGCTGGCGGCGTTGGCCACGGGGCCGGAGGGGTTGTGGGGAGCAAAGGGGATATAGCAGGCGTCTGCGGCGGCGGAGATCTTCTTGAGCTCCATAATACCGCCTGCGTGGGAGATGTCGGGCTGAACGTAGTCGGCCGCGCGCATCTCGAACAGATCGCGGAAGGAGCGCAGGGTGTAGAGACGCTCGCCCGCCGCAATGGGAACGGGAGACTTTTCTCTGACTGCCTTCAGAGACTCCAGACTGTCGGGAGGAGTGGGCTCCTCGAAGAAGTAGGGATGGAACTGCTCGATTTCCTTGGCGATCTTGATGGCCGTGGGTACGTTGAAGCGGCCGTGTCCCTCGATGAGCAGGTCGACCTTGTCACCCACCGCCTCACGCACACGAGCAATGCACTCCAAAGCCGTGTTGAGATCCTCGTTGGAAATGTCCATATAGCTCTTTCCGAAGGGGTCCCACTTCATTGCCGTAATGCCACGCTCCACGGCGATGCGGGCCTTCTCACCGAATTCCTCGGGGGTCTTGGCACCGGAGAACCATCCGTTTACGTAAATGCGCACCTGATCCCGAACCTTGCCGCCGAGAAGCTGGTACACGGGCGTGTTCAGATACTTGCCCACGATGTCCCAAAGAGCCATCTCCACCGCGGAAAGGGCACTCATCAAAACCGCACCGCCGCGCCAATAGGCATCGCGATAAACGTCGTGATAGTGCTTTTCTACCGTCAGGGGATTCTTGCCCACGAGGGCTTCCTTGATGTGCTCGACCGCGCCGGTCAGAGCCTTTTCCTTGTACTCCAGAGTGGCCTCTCCGACGCCTGTGATGCCCTCGTCGGTATAAACTTTAACGAAGACCCAGTTGGTACGGAAGCAGTCCACCGGAAAGGTTTTGATGTCTGTGATTTTCATAGCTTTATTTCCTTATAAATCTCGGGCAGAACCCGATTATTTCCTTTGTAGATATCAGGGGTCATATCGTCCAGCATCCCTACGTGCAGCGGCACCGTAAAGCGTGCTTTGCAGCGCTCGGCAAAATGCTCCGCATCTACGGCGTTCATGTTGTTTCCCTGGCCGTTGACGGGTACGAATACCGCCTCCAGAGACTCGGGCAGGGCGGGGAAAATACTCTCGTTGTACAGGGTGTCACCCGTGACGTAGTACTTCTTTCCCTCGGCACAGATTACCGCGCCGATGGCGTCGGGATCACTGTGGCAGGCGGGTACCGCAAGGATCTCTGCCTTCCCCTCTGTCCAATGCGTTCCGGGGGAGAACATCACGTAATTGTGATTCCCGCCGAGCTTTCGTGCTTCCTGCCAAACGCTCATCGGACCCAGCACCGTGATGCCCTCGGCGCCCTTCAAAAGCTTTTCTGCCGTTTCGGGATCGTAGTGGTCGATGTGGCAGTGGGTGAACAGAATCACGTCGGGACGGATCCGGAAAAGCCAATCCTCCACGGGAACGCGGCGATGCTTGGCCTCGTTCATGGCACCCACACTGTCGGAAAAGTAGGGGTCGATCAGGATTTTTTTCCCTTCCGTTTCAAACAGAAGGGACGCTTGACCCAAAAAGGTGATTTTCATCGAATGCCCTCCTTGACATTTTGTTGAATCCATTGTATTATTTTTTATATCATAATAATAGCGATTTTTTAGTAAATTTATTTGATTTCTTATGCTTTTTTGGAGGATTATGACCCTACCCGAGATCACTTCCGCCGGAATCTACGATTCCGCCATTCGAGCCAAAAACCTAAAGGTCAGCAAAAATCGCAAAACTACGATGTTTGAGATCGAGCTTCCCTTGGAATCAGGGGGGATCTCCTACGTGGATGCCGCCGCCCACGCCGTCACGCCCGAGCTTGTCATTTGTGCAAAGCCGGGCCAGACCCGCCACTCCCGTTTTCCCTTCCGTTGCTATTTTGTGCACCTGCGCGTCTCAGAGGGTCCCCTTCGGGACGTTCTTCTTTCCATGCCGGACTTTCTTCTGACCTGTCAACGTGCGGAGTATCTGGCACTGTTCAAGGAATTGATCGGGTGCTATAACGCCCTCAACGCCGACGACGAGCTTCTTTTACAGAGCCTCGTTCTACGCCTGATCTATCTGTTGAAGCGGGATCAAAGGCAGGCCTTTTCCTCCTCTGCGGCCTCCGTCCCCTCAGATGCGGTAGACCGTGCCATTGCCTTCATCGGAGAGGATCTGACGCGGGATTTGACCTTGGAGAGCGTGGCCCGTGCCGTCTCCCTGAGTCCCGTTCATTTTCACGGTCTCTTCAAGCGAAGCGTCGGGGTCACCCTGCGGGAATACGTGGAGGAGCGACGGCTGAAAAAGGCCATCGGCCTTCTTTTGACCACCGACCTTGACCTGACCCGCATCGCCTACGAATGCGGCTTCTCCTCCCAGAGCTATTTCAGCTTTGTCTTCAAGCGGAAAATGAACGTCACCCCTCGGGAGTATGTCCGCTCCGTCTTTGCTCAATACGAAAAATAAAAAAGGAGCTGTAAAAAAACTCAAGTTTTTTTACAGCTCCTTTTAAGGGGATAGGAAAAAAAGATGCAGAACGGACAAACTGAGCAAAAAGCAAGTTTTACCTTGCTTTTTGGTTACCCGAAGGCGTACAAAGGTACGTCGAGTGGCGAAGTTTGTTCGTAGCAAAAAATGCGTTTTTTATTGTTTTTATCAAAAAAACGGGATTCTTCGGACGTTTTATTCCAAAGAATCCCTTTTGTTTTATAGGAATAGGCGGTCTGCGCTTTTTTTACATCCCCTTTTTTGCATAAGCGGCGCTCTTCTGAGCCTCCCGTCTTGCTCCGACGGGGGAAAGTGCCCGATAGGAGCGCACGTCCCGAAGGGTCTCCCCGTCGATCTGTAAGGGGGTCGGACGGTCGAATTCTACCAGAATATCGTGTCCGTGCAGTACCGTAACCGCATTTTTATGCTCCACGTGCTTTCCCGAGAAGAGGGAGGGAAAGAGGAACAGAGACCCCCATCGTCCCTTTCCGTGAAAGACCATCACAGAGATCGTCCCGTCTGCGTTTTTTCGGTCTTGGGTCGGTGAGGGCATCATCCCGCCGCCATAGTACCGTCCGAGCATCGTTGGGGCAAG
>JAFVYT010000035.1 GCA_017508505.1 Clostridia bacterium | reverse complement strand
TGCAGTACGAGCTTTGCTATACCAACGTGCTCTATATGCTTTCCCTTGCGGGAATCCCGTTTCTTGCCAAGGATCGCTCCGAGGAGGACCCCATCCTTCTGTGCGGCGGTCCCTGCACCTACAACCCCGAGCCCTTTGCGGACTTCTTCGACGTGATGAGCATCGGAGAGGGGGAGGAGGCGTTGCCCGAATTGATGCGCCTCTACGAAGCGTGCAAGGCGGAAGGGAAGACGAAGGCCGAGTTCTTGCGGGAGGCCTCTCATCTGGACGGCTTTTACGTTCCCTCCCTTTACGAGGTCAAGTACACCGAGAGCGGTGCCATCGCCTCCTTTGAGCCTCTTTATGAGGACGTACCGAAAAAGATCCGCAAGCGCATCGTGAAGGACTTTGAGAATTCCTATTATCCCACCCGTCCCGTCATTCCCCACGTGGAGGCGGTGCACGACCGTACGATGCTGGAGGTGTTCCGCGGCTGTGTTCGCGGCTGCCGCTTCTGTCAGGCGGGAATGACCTGCCGTCCCATTCGTGAGCGCAGCCCCGAAAAGCTCAACGAATTGGCCAGGGCTGCCACCCGCGGCTCGGGCTATCCCGAGATCTCCATGTGCGCCCTTTCCATCTCGGACTATTCCGGTCTTTTTGAAATGTGCGAGAAGCTTCTGGAGTGGTGTCCCGAAGAGAAGGTTCGCCTTTCCTTGCCCTCGATGCGTGTGGACAGCTTTTCCAATCAGATTATGGATCGTATTCCCGGTCTGAAAAAGGGCTCCTTTACCTTTGCTCCCGAGGCGGGAACCCAGCGCCTGCGGGACGTGATTCACAAGGGTGTGACCGAGGAGGATATCACCCGTACCATGAATTATGTTTTTTCCTCCGGTATGACCGCCGTGAAGCTCTACTTCATCGACGGCCTTCCCAACGAGAAGGATGAGGACGTGAAGGGGATTGCCGAGCTCGCGCAGTACGTCGTCAATCTGTATTATCAGAATCCCGATAAGCCTAAGGGCAAAAGCGTCAACGTCAACATCAGCGTTGCCTGCTTTATTCCGAAGCCTCAGACGCCCTTCCAGTGGGCCGGGCAGAACACCCTTGAGGAGGCGGAGAGAAAGCAGAGGCTCGTCAAGGACAGCATCACAACCCGTAAGGTCAGTTATCACTGGCACGATGCTCGCTCCAGCCGTATGGAGGCCGTCCTTGCCCGGGGAGACCGTCGCCTGTCAAAAGCCATTCTTCTTGCCTATGAGAAGGGACAGATCTTCGACTCCTGGGATGAGTTTTTCCACCTCGACGTTTGGGAGGAGGCCATTCGGGAGGCAGGCCTTTCCTCCGACTTTTATGCCAACCGTGAGATTCCCACGGACGAAATTCTCCCTTGGGATCACATCTCCGCAGGGGTTTCCAAGGCGTATTTGCTTTCTGAGTACCAAAAGGCTATGAACATTTTGTAAATTTTTTCGCTCTTCGGGGAAATCGACTTAATTTTTGATGAAAACAACTTGATTTCCCCTTCCGTTTGTGCTACAATCTATCGAAAAATAAATTCACACACGGTCCTTTTTCGACAAAGAGGGTCGGCGTTTTTGCGCTGTTCTTTGTTTGGGCCGTGGCGGGTAAAACCCGGAAAGGACAAATTATGAGCAACATCATCTCTATGAAGCAGCTCCTGGAAGCGGGAGTTCACTTCGGACATCAGACCAGAAGATGGAATCCCAAAATGGCAGAGTACATCTTCACCCAGAGAAACGGAATTCACATCGTTGACCTTCAGAAGACTGTAAAGTGCTTCGAGACGGCTTACAACTTTGTTTCCGAGCTCGCTCAGGAGGACGGAACCGTTCTCTTCATCGGTACTAAGAAGCAGGC
>JAFVYT010000034.1 GCA_017508505.1 Clostridia bacterium | reverse complement strand
CCCACGGCTCTCGGCAATGGCAAAGAGGGTGTCCAGGTCGGCATATTCCTTTTGTCCTGCCATGGCGACCACGCCCTGATGGACGGTGCCCCCGGAAAGAAGCGTGAGCTTTGCCTTGTCGGCCAAGGCTATGGGAATCTTCTTTTCTTTTGCAAGAGATTGGATCCTTTTCAAGGACCCCACGCCGTCCCGCTGGAGGTAGATCTTCTCCACGCATCTCTCGGACAGCAAAAGCTCGGTCACGGCGTTGCGTCCGCAAACCACGCCGCCGTCCTTCCGGGGAAGGGGGCTGTGACTGCGGGAAACGTCCCAATCATTTTTTTTCATATGCGCTATTATAACACAGAAAAATAAAAATGTATAGGCCTTTTTGAATTTTTTTGAAAAAAAGCAAGTCTTTTTTCCTTTCGTTCTGCGGGGAGGAGATGGGAGGCACGTGTAAAAAATGTTTTTTCTACATTATAATTTTAAATAAATGGAAAAAAATCTTGCAATTTTCCCATCACTTGGTATATGATAAAGAGTATGAGTCCAAAAAGGAGAGAAATATGAGCTGGAACAGAATCACGAGCCGACAAAATCCTACGGTCAAATACGTCGCGTCTCTTGCGGAAAAAAAGCAGAGAGATCGGGACGGGGTTTTCGTTGCCGAGGGAACCACGCTCCTGATGGATCTTTGCGCAGCGGGAATCCTCCCCGATTCGGTATTTCTCTCCGACAATGCAGCGCTCCCCCCCGAAAGGGTGGAGGCGGTCGCCCGAGGGGCGGGGCTTTATTCCGTCTCCTCGGAGGTTTTCGCAAAAATGACCACGGAAAAGGGCAGCGAGGGAATCCTCTCCGTCTTTTCCCGAAGGCATCTTCCCGGTCTTACCTCCTTGGAGGGGAAGGAGCGTCTCGTGGCGCTGGAAAACGTGCAGGATCCCGGAAACGTGGGAACCATTCTGCGTACCGCTGCCTCTCTTGGCATCGACGGGGTGCTTTTGTGCGGCTGTGCCGACCCCTTCGGGCCAAAGGCCATCCGTGCCTCTATGGGGGCCGTGGCTCATATCCCCGTCGCGATCTTTTCCGATACCGACGGGATGATGGACGCCCTTGACGGGGCAGGCATCCGCACCGTTGCCGCCACCCTTTCTCCCGATGCGGTCGAGATTGGGAAAACCTCTCTTTCTTCTCCCGTTTGCGTTTTGCTCGGGAACGAGGGAAAGGGGCTGACCCCTCTTGCGGTGTCCCGCTCGAGGGAAAAGTGCATCATTCCCATTTGCGGGGTGGAAAGCTTGAACGTGGCCGCCGCCTCGGCGATCTTCCTTTGGGAGATGGTGCGGAAAGGAGAGCAAGGTGAAGGATAAAGAGCTTCTGGATTGGCTTTGGCTGTCCCTCAGGCTTCGCCCGGGCTCCGCACTGCCCTCTACGCTTTTGAAATACTTCGGCTCTCCCGCTGCCGTGCGCGAGGCAAGCGAGGAGGAGTACGCCGAGGTGGACGCCCCCTTCTACGGACACGAAAAGGACCTTGGGGACAAGAGCCTGGAGGAGGCCGAGCGTATTTTGGAGTACTGCCGAAAAAACAAGATCGGCATCACCACCCCGGGAGACCATTTTTATCCCGAGCGCTTTCGGGCCCTTCCCAATAAGCCCATCGTTCTGTATTACCTCGGAAACTTCTGCGACTTTGACAATCGCTTCACCGTAGGTGTGGTGGGGAGTCGGAATCCCAGTGAATACGGACTTCACGCTGCCAAGCGCGTCTCTTACGATCTGTCCCGTGCAGGGGCAGTCATCGCCTCGGGGCTTGCGGGCGGGATCGATTCCGCCGCTCACCGAGCCGCCCTTTATAACGGGGGCTTCACCGTGGGGATCCTCGGTTGCGGCATCGACAGGGTCTATCCCAAGGAGAACGAGGCCCTTTACGAGGAAGTGATCCGCAAGGGGCTTCTTCTGACGGAGTACGCTCCGGGCACCGCTCCCTTGGGACGGAATTTTCCCGTGAGAAACCGCCTGATCTCCGCCATTTCCGATGCGGTTCTGGTGGTGGAGGGCTCGGAGCAGAGCGGCTCGCTCATTACTGCGGAGGACGCGCTCAAGCAGGGCAAGGGGCTTTACGCCGTGCCCGGCTCGATCTTTGCCCGTTCCTCGGCGGGGAGCAACTTCCTCTTGAAGGTGGGAGCAAAGCCGTGCTTGTCTGCCTTCGATCTGGTGGACGACTATCGGGGACGGTATCCCGAGCTTCGGGGCGCGCTGTCTCTTTTCGGAAAGAAGGAGGAGCCACCGAAAAAGAAGGAAAAGAAGCCGGCACTGAAAAAGAAGCTGCATGCCTACGTCTTCCCGGGAAAGGGAAGAGACGAGGAGGAGCACGCCGTTCCGCCGGAGTATGAATTCATCCCCATTCCCGATTCGGAGGAGGCGGAGGAGGGTGCCGTTGCGGCTCCCGTTCCCGATCTTGTGGGGCTTTCCGAGGAGGAAAGAGAAATCTATCGGGCATTGGGCTTTCAGCCCGTTCCCGTCGACTCCCTTGTGGGAGCGGAAAGGAGCGCGTCGCAGGTGATGCGCATCCTCACCAAACTGGAAATAAAAGGACTTGTGCGTAAGGCGCCGGGTGGAAAAGTTGTTCTGACCGACCGCGCAGAAGTATGAAAGGAACTACCATGGCATCCAATCTTGTGATCGTAGAGTCACCATCTAAGGCAACCACCATCAAAAGCTTTCTGGGAAGCGGCTATAAGGTCGTCGCTTGTCAGGGGCATATCCGCGACCTGCCCAAGAGTACGCTGGGCGTGGATTTGGAAAAGGATTTTACTCCGAAGTATATCAACATCCGCGGCAAGGGAGAGCTCATTGCCGAGCTGAAAAAGGAAGCAAAAAATGCGGATAAGGTCTTTTTGGCGAGCGACCCTGACCGAGAGGGCGAGGCCATCAGCTGGCACCTGTATCAGGTGCTTGGCCTGGAGGGAAAGGGCGGCGGACGAATTTCCTTCAACGAGATTACAAAGCCTGCCGTCAAGAGCGCCATCGCCAACCCTCGCCCGATTGATATGGCGCTGGTGGATTCTCAGCAGACCCGACGCATTTTGGACCGCATTGTGGGGTATAAGCTCAGCCCCCTTCTGTGGAAGAACGTGCAAAACGGCCTTTCCGCAGGGCGCGTGCAGTCCGTTGCCACCCGTCTGATCGTAGACCGCGAGCGGGAGATTCGCGCCTTTGTGCCCGAGGAATACTGGACGCTGGCCGCCCTTTTGCAGACCCCTCAGGAGAAGGAATTCATCGCCCGCTTTCACGGCACCCTTCAAAAGAAGACCGCTCTGCCCAATGAGGAGAGCTGTGCCAAGGTGATGGCTTCATTGAAGGGGGCGAGCTTTTCGGTCAAGAAGGTGGAGACCACCTCCAAGATCAAAAATCCCCCTCCGCCCTTTACCACCTCCCAGCTTCAGCAGGAGGCCTTCAAGCGCCTGGGCTTCCCCTCCAAGAAGACCATGCGCATTGCCCAGTCTCTTTATGAGGGAATCAATCTGGGCAAGCACGAGGAGCACGGTCTGATCACCTATATGAGAACCGACTCCCTGCGTGTTTCCGCCGAGGCACAGGCCGCTGCCAAGGAAATGATTCTGAAAAAGTTTGGGGATAAGTTTTACCCCTCCAAGCCCAGAGTCTACCGTGCCAAGGGCACAAGTCAGGATGCTCACGAGGCCATCCGTCCCACCGATCCCTTCAAAACTCCCGAGTCTCTCAAGGAGGTTCTGACAAGCGAGCAGTACCGTTTGTACAAGCTCATTTGGGATCGCTTTGCCGCAAGCCAGATGGTAGGGGCCAAGATCGACGTCCAGAACGTAGACATTGAGGCCGACTGCTCCGATGGCAAGAAATACCGCTTCAAGGCAGGAGGCGAGACGGTTCGCTTCCACGGCTTTTTGAAGGTCTACGGTGAGATCAAGGACGACGAGGAAAAGGAGAATTTCCCCACGGGCAAGCTTCCCGCATTGCAGGAGAACGATCCCCTCGTTTCCAAGGAATTGATGCCAAAGCAAAACTTCACCCAGCCTCCCCGTCGCTACAATGAGGCAAGCCTTGTGGATGCGCTGGAGGAAAAGGGCATCGGTCGACCCAGCACCTACGCTCCTACCATTGATACCATCCTGAACCGCGGCTACGTCAAGAGAGACAAAAAACAGTTTATCCCCACAAAGCTCGGTGAGGTTACCAACGATATTATGGAAAAGCACTTTGCCACGGTGGTGGACTATGAGTTTACCGCAAATCTGGAAAAGAAGCTGGATGATATCGCTGAAAAGGAGGCCTCCTACCACGGCGTGATGACCGAGTTCTACGGGGAATTCAAGAATTTGCTCACCGAGGCGGAGAAGGTGCTTGCCGAGGAGGGCAAGGTGCTCCTTCCCTCGGAGGAATTGGACGAGGTCTGCCCCAACTGCGGCAGAAAGCTCATCGTCAAAACCGGTCGCTTCGGCAAATTTGCCGCCTGTCCCGGCTACCCCGAGTGTAAAACGACCATGAATCTGGACCGCAACGGCAAAATCGCCGCGCCCGCCGAAAAGAAGGAGGACACGGTGGTAGAGGGTATGACCTGCGAGATTTGCGGCGGCCCCGTGGTTTTGAAGAAGGGACGCTTTGGGGAGTTCTACGCCTGTGCCAATTACCCCAAGTGCCGCTTCACCCGACAGAAATCCAGAAAGATCGGCGTTGCCTGTCCCAAATGCGGCGGTGAGATTGTGGAGAAGCACAGCCGCAAGAGCACCTTCTACGGTTGTGACCGCTATCCCGAGTGTGATTTTTCTCTTTGGGACGAGCCCATTGGGAAAAACTGTCCGGAGTGCGGCGGGATGCTGGTGAAAAAGAAGAACGGAGCTGTGGTCTGCTCCTCCAAGGATTGCAAATACAAAGAAATAGAAGGAAATCGGTGAATCGATGAAACTGATCGTTGATGCCATGGGCGGCGACCACGCCCCCGAGGAAATTGTTTTGGGTGCCCTTCAGGGCAAAAAGGAAACCCCCGACGTGGAGATTATCTTCACGGGGGATGAGGAAAAAATCCGTGCGGTGCTGGAAAAGGAAGGGATTCCTGCCGATGCCGTCCGCATCGAGCACGCCCCCACCGCCATCGGAATGGAGGAGGACCCCCTTTGTATCCTGAAGAGCAAGCGCGATTCCTCTATGGCAAAGGGATTGATGCTTCTGCGGGACGGAGAGGGGGACGCCTTTTTGACCGCAGGCTCCACCGGTGCCCTGATCGTGGGGGCCTCCAGCCGCATTTATAAGATCAAGCTTCCGGGCGTCCGCCGTGTGGGCATCGGCACCGTCCTGCCCCTCTCCAATCCCACTCTCCTTCTGGACAGCGGAGCCAATGTGGAGGTCAGCCCCGACGAATTGGTTCAGTTTGCCCATATGGGCGCCGCTTATATGAAGGGCGTCTACGCTCTGGACGAGGTGCGCGTGGGTCTGGTGAACAACGGAGCCGAGGAGTGCAAGGGCACCCCGCTTTACGTAGAGACTCACCGTCTCTTGAAGGAGGAAAAGGAGCTTTTGTTCGTTGGAAACGTGGAGGGCAGAGACATTCCTCTCGGCGGCGCCGACGTGATCCTTTGCGACGGCTTTGTGGGGAACGTGATTTTGAAGCTCTCTGAGGGCTTCGGCAAATTCATCGGCCGTG
>JAFVYT010000033.1 GCA_017508505.1 Clostridia bacterium | reverse complement strand
TATGGGTAAGGCATCGCCGCAGTTTGACGTGGATATCGTTGATCCCGAGACCGGTAAGAGCGTTGCCACCGGCGAAGTTGGTGAGATCGTGATCCATACCGATAAGCGCATCCCTTGCGGTTTGTTTAAGGAATATTATCTCGACTCCGAGAAGACAAATGAGGCTTGGCATGACGGAATGTATCACACCGGTGACACCGCTTGGCGAGATGAGGATGGATACTTCTGGTACGTCAGCCGCGTGGACGACGTGATCAAATCCTCCGGCTACCGCATCGGTCCCTTCGAGATCGAAAGCGTGATCATGGAGCTTCCTTACGTGGTGGAATGCGGTGTATCCGCAGTCCCCGATGAGGTACGCGGACAGGTCGTAAAGGCGAGCATTGTTCTCACTCGCGGAACTGAGCCTTCCGATGAACTGAAAAAGGAAATCCAGGCCTACGTTAAGGCTCATACCGCTCCTTACAAGTATCCCCGCGTTGTTGTATTTTGCGACGAATTACCCAAGACGATCAGCGGAAAGATCCAAAGGAATAAGCTTTGATGAGGCTGAGTGCCTAATTTCGCAAAATTGCTTGACAATTTTCCCCGAAAGTGTTACACTTAATTTAATTAAAGGCGTTGAAGAAGAGTGCATATCGGAAAGCTCTCAGAGAGATGGCGGTCGGTGCAAGCCATTGAGCACTTCTTATGTGTTTGTAGCTTCTGAGCCGGGAGGAAGAAACCGAAAGGGATTAGAACCTCCTCGTGATTGCTGCGTTAATGCATACGGATTGTTGGATCCTGAGTGGCAGCCTTGCTGCAATTTGAGTGGTACCGCGGGTGTTTTATTCACTCGTCTCAAAGAATCACCTTTGGGACGAGTGCTTTTTATGTCCCGGATATGGAGTGTTGAATGGAACAGATTACAGGACTTGAATATAAGATTCAGGAAATGGCGTCTCGTATTCGCGAGCTTCGACAGATCGAGAACCTTTCTCCGGAGGAAATGGCTCTCAAGACCGACGTTAGCGTTGCTGAATACCTGGAATGTGAAAATGGAAAGCGCGACCTCAACTTTGCCTTTATTTACCGTTGTGCCCTTGCGCTGAACGTTAACGTAACGGACATTATTGAGGGTCACAGCCCGAAGCTGAACTCTTATACCGTGACCCGAAGCGGGGCAGGGCAGAAGATTTCCAATGCTCACGGTATGACCTACTATAATATGGCCTATGCTTTTCAAAACCGTATTGCGGAGCCGCTTTTGGTTCATAGCAGGTTTGACGAAAATGCACAGAATCGAGACATTGAACTGACCACCCACGCCGGTCAGGAGTGTGACATCGTTGTGGAGGGCTCCCTTTTGATTCAGGTAGGGGAGCATCGGGAGATTCTCGGTCCGGGAGACAGTATTTATTTTGATAGCTCTGCTCCTCACGGTATGATTGCTGTACAGGGAAGGGACTGTATCTTTTATGCTATCGTTTTGAATCCTACCGGTGAGCCGATTCCCGAGCTTCAGCCCAAGAAGGCCATCGCCGGCACAAAAAAGCTTGCTCCCGATACCAAGGAGCGAGTCTATCGCAATTATATTGACGTTGTTGAGGATGAAAACGGAACGCCGACCTCCATTACCTTTAAGAATACCGACCGTTTCAATTTTGCATTTGACCTGATTGACGAATTGGCGAATCGTGAGCCTGAAAAGCTTGCGATGCTCCACATTTCCAGAGATCACGTGGAGAAGCGAATTACCTTTCAGGATCTGAAGCGTGCTTCCAACCAGTGTGCGAACTACTTTAAGTCTCTCGGAATCAAAAAGGGAGACCGCGTCATGCTCATTTTGAAGCGACACTATCAGTTTTGGTTTGCAATGCTCGGCCTCAATAAGCTCGGCGCTGTGGCCATCCCGGCTCCCAATCAGCTCCTTGAACACGATTTGGAATATCGCTTTCGTGCGGCGGGGGTTCGAGGCATCGTTTGTACCGCAGACGGCGACGTTGCGGAGCACGTAGATCGCGCTTCTGCCGACTATCCCGAGTTTGGTGTAAAACTGATCGTCAACGGCGACAGAGAAGGGTGGAGAAGCTTTGACGAGGAATATCAGCTCTTCAGCTCCCACTTTAAGCGCACAGAGGATTCTCCTTGCGGAGACGATCTGCTATTGATGTTCTTCACCTCCGGTACCTCCGGTTATCCCAAGATTGCCGCTCATAACCACAAATACCCCTTGGGTCATTTCCACACGGCTAAATACTGGCACTCTGTGGAGCCCGACGGACTTCACTTTACCATTTCCGACACAGGCTGGGCGAAGTCTATGTGGGGCAAGCTCTACGGACAGTGGCTTTGCGAAGCACCTATTTTCGTATATGACTTCGATCGCTTCGATGCCTCGCAGATTTTACCGATGTTCGCAAAATATCAGATCACGACCTTCTGTGCCCCTCCTACGATGCTTCGTATGATGGTTAAGCAGGATATCTCCAAGTACGATCTATCCTCTGTCCGTCATATGACCACTGCGGGTGAGGCGCTCAATCCCGAGGTTTACCGTCAGTTTGAAAAGGCTACGGGTCTTCAGATCCTGGAAGGCTTCGGCCATACGGAAAGCACGATGATCATCGGTAATATGATCGGTGCCCCCCATAAGATCGGTTCTATGGGTAAGCCCGCTCCCATTTACGACGTTGAGCTTTTGGATTCCGACGGAAACCCGGTGGCAACCGGTGAACCCGGCGAGGTGGTAATCAATCTTAAAAACGGTGTGCCCTGCGGTCTTTTCGTTGGCTATTATAAAGACGAGGAAAAGACGAACGAGGCAATCCGCGACGGGTATTATCACACCGGTGACCTTGCCTGGAGGGATGAGGACGGTTTCTTCTGGTACGTAGGCCGTGCTGATGACGTTATCAAGTCCTCCGGCTACCGCATTGGGCCCTTTGAGATCGAGAGTGTGATCATGGAGCTTCCTTACGTTTTGGAATGCGGTGTTTCCGCTGCACCCGATGAGGTTCGTGGCCAAATTGTCAAAGCCAGCATTGTGCTGACTCGCGGCACCGAGCCGACGGAGGAGTTGAAGAAAGAGATCCAAAATTACGTCAAGGAGCATACCGCACCCTACAAGTATCCCCGTCTTGTCGTTTTCCGCGATGAATTGCCGAAAACCGTCAGCGGTAAGATTCAACGTAATAAGCTTTAATGAATGCAGTTTTTTTAGTAAAGGAGAGTTTGCTATGAAATACCCCGTTTCCATTACAAAAACCCAAACCCCCAAGGCGAAGCCTGCTGACGAATCGAAGCTTGGCTTTGGAAAAATCTTTACCGATCATATGTTTATGATGGATTATGACTCCGAAAACGGTTGGCACGGTGCAAGAGTGGTTCCCTTTGGCTCCATTCCGCTTCACCCCGCCTCTACTGTGTTTCACTACGGTGTTGAGATCTTCGAGGGGATGAAGGCGTATCGTACCTCTGACAATCAGATCCGTCTGTTCCGTCCTATGGAAAACATCAAGCGTCTCAATAACAGTGCTGAGCGTCTTTGCCTTCCTCAGCTTGACGAGGAAGGGTGCCTTGAGATTTTGAAGATGTTTGTTGAGCTCGAGAAGGATTGGGTACCCCACTCCGAGGGAACGAGTCTTTACATTCGTCCTTATATGTTTGGTAACGATCCTCATCTCGGTGTTCACTCCGTCAAGAACGCTACCTTTGTGATCATCTGTTCCCCCGTCGGAGCTTACTACGCCGAGGGTATCAATCCTGTTAAGATCGCCATCGAATCCCATGACGTGCGTGCCGTTCGCGGCGGCACCGGTTATGCTAAGTGCGGCGGTAACTATGCAGCCAGCCTTCGCGCCGGCGAAAGAGCCGAGAAGCAGGGCTATACGCAGGTTCTCTGGCTTGACGGTGTTGAAAGAAAGTATATCGAAGAGGTCGGTGCGATGAACGTTATGTTCAAAATCGACGGAAAAATCATCACTCCTGAGTTGACCGGCTCCGTTCTTCCCGGTATTACCAGAAAGAGCTGCGTTGAGTTGCTTCGTGAGTGGGGCTATACTGTGGAAGAGAGACTGATTTCTGTGGACGAGCTCTTTGACGCTGCCAAGTCCGGAAAGCTTGAGGAGGCTTGGGGCACCGGTACTGCTGCCGTTGTATCTCCCATTGGTCAGCTTTTCTATGAAGGTAACGCATACACCGTTTGTAACAACGAGATCGGTGCCTTGACTTAGAAGCTTTATGACAACCTCACGGGAATTCAGTGGGGCAAGGTAGAGGATACACACAACTGGATTGTTCCCGTCTGCAATGGCTAAGCGGATTACCATTTTCGCCGGTCATTACGGAAGCGGAAAAACCAACGTTGCTGTAAACTTTGCTTTGAAGGAACGGCGAGTTGGGAAAGAGGTCGTGATTTGCGATCTTGACATTGTTAACCCCTATTTTCGTACCAAGGATAGCGCTGAGGATTTGCGCCTCGCAGGGATTGAATTAATCTCATCGGAGTACGCCAACTCGAACGTTGACATTCCCGCTCTTCCTCCTGCAATGTATGCAGTGGTAGACGATCGGAGCCGCTCTTTTGTTTTGGATGTCGGCGGGGACGACCGCGGCGCTTTGGCTCTTGGACGCCTGACGCCACGGATTCTGGAAGAGAACGACTATGAAATGCTTTTGGTTGTGAACTTCTTTCGACCGCTTACCGCTTCCCCCGAGGCGCTGCTGGAGATTATGCACGAGGTTGAGGCGGCGGCCGGAATGCGCTTTACCGGTATTGTGAATAATTCCAATCTCGGAGAGGAAACCACTGCTGAGCACGTTTTATCCACCCTTGAACGAGTTAAAGATTTTTCAAGGCTGAGCAAGCTTCCCGTGGTGTTTACCTCTGTGAAAAATGATCTTGTGGACGCTCTGAAGGGAAAAGTTGAATCACTTTTTCCCTTGGAGCTGCAAAAGAAATATTACTGATAGAAAGGCTTGGAAACTCATATGGCAAAACTTACGTTTAAGACGGATTTTTGTAAGGGTTGTGGACTTTGCGTCGACGCTTGCCCCAAGAAGCTGATCCGACTTGCTCCCGATAAGATCAATATGAAGGGCCATCACCCCGCAGAAATCACCGATCAGTCTCTTTGCATCGGCTGTGCTTTCTGTGCAAAAATGTGTCCCGATTGTGTAATTAAGGTTGAGAGGTGAATAGAATGTCTGAAAAGATTTTAATGAAGGGCAATGAGGCCATTGCTGAAGCCGCAATCTTTGCCGGCTGCCGTCACTACTTTGGCTACCCGATTACGCCTCAGACTGAGGTTGCTGCCTATATGGCAAAGAAAATGCCCAAGATTGGCGGAACATTCTTGCAGGCAGAGAGTGAAATCGCTGCCATCAATATGGTTTACGGTGTTGCCTCTACGGGTAAGCGTGTTATGACCTCCTCCTCCAGCCCGGGAATTTCCTTGAAGGGTGAGGGGCTTTCCTATCTCGCCGGTGCAGATCTCCCTGCACTCGTTGTTAACGTGCAGCGTGGCGGTCCCGGTCTCGGCGGTATTCAGCCCAGCCAGTCTGATTATTTTCAGGCGACTCGAGGCGGCGGTCACGGTGACTTCCGTATGATCGTTCTTGCTCCCAGCTCGGTTCAAGAAATGGCAGAATTGACCGTAAAGGGCTTCGAGCTTGCGGACACATACCGTATGACTGCGATGATTTTGGCAGATGGTACGATGGGACAGATGATGGAGCCTGTCTCCCTTGATTTTGACGTAAAGCCCGCTCCTGAAAAGCCTTGGGCAACCACCGGAACCAAGATGGAGCGTCCTCATAACATTGTAAACTCCCTTTTCTTAAAGCCCGAGGAGCTTGAGAAGTACAACTTTATGCGCTATGAACGCTATCGCTTGATCGAGGAAAAGGAAGCACTCTATGAAGAGTATTTGATGGATGATGCGGAGATCTGCGTCGTTGCCTTCGGCATTGCAGCTCGCGTCTCCAAGAATGCCATTAATGAAGCGAGAAAGAAGGGAATCAAGGTCGGTATGATCCGTCCTATTACCCTTTGGCCCTTCCCCAAGGCTCCCTTTGAAAAGGCGGTGGGTCATGTGAAGCAGTTTATCTCCGTTGAGCTTTCTATGGGCCAGATGATTGAGGATGTAAGGCTTGCTACTGAGTGCAAGGTTCCCGTTGCTCTTTGTAATCGTGTCGGCGGTATGATTCCTTCTCCCGAACAGGTTTTGAAGGCAATCTGCGATGCCGAGAAATGAGGTGTGAGATATGGTAGTATTTGATAAACCCCACGCAATGGCTGAGGTGCCGATGCACTATTGCCCCGGCTGTACTCACGGTATTGTGCACCGTTTGGTTGCCGAGGTGATTGATGAGCTTGGCATTGAAGGGAAGACCATCGGCGTCGCTCCCGTTGGTTGCTCCGTTATGGCGTATGATTATTTTAACTGTGATATGATCGAGGCAGCCCATGGAAGAGCCCCTGCTGTTGCTACCGGTGCTAAGCGTGCTGATCCCGAGAATCACATTGTTTTCACCTATCAGGGCGACGGTGACCTCGCCTCCATCGGTATGGCTGAGACGGTTCACGCGGCAGCAAGAAATGAAAACATTACGATTATCTTTATCAACAACGCGATCTACGGTATGACCGGCGGTCAGATGGCTCCCACCTCTTTGCCCGGTCAGGTGACTCAGACCTCTCCCTACGGCCGCGACGTGAAGGCTTGCGGCTTTCCGATCAAGGTTTGTGAGATGCTTTCTCAGCTTGACGGGCCCGAGTATCTTGAGCGTGTCACCGTAAATAACGTAAAGAACATCAACAACGCCAAAAAGGCCATTAAAAAAGCGTTCCAGAACCAGATCGATAAGAAGGGCTTCTCTCTTGTTGAGGTGCTTTCCTCTTGTCCCACCAACTGGGGTATGACCCCTCAGAAGGCTCTGGAATGGATCGATGAAAAGATGATTCCTTATTATCCCTTGGGCGTTTACAAGGACAGATCCGCAAAGGAGGAAAACAAATGAGTACCAAACAGTTTCTTCTCTCCGGCTTCGGAGGACAGGGAATTCTCTTTGCGGGAAAGACCCTTGCCTATAAGGGCCTGATCGAAAATAAGCAGGTTAGTTGGCTTCCTTCCTACGGCCCCGAAATGAGAGGCGGTACGGCGAACTGCTCTGTTATCCTCTCTGATGAGGACATAGGCTCTCCC
>JAFVYT010000032.1 GCA_017508505.1 Clostridia bacterium | reverse complement strand
GTGGACTCCTCGGAAATGTCCTTTAAGATGGCCGCCGCCATCGCCTTCCGCGACGGTCTGCCCCAGTGTGCTCCTGTTCTTCTGGAGCCTGTGGGTAAGCTTCGCGTCTTTATGCCCGACTCCCAGATGGGCGACGTCATCGGCGATCTGAACAAGCGCCGCGGCAAGATCATGGGAATGGAGCAGGACGAAAAGAAGCGCGGCTGGAGCATCGTGGAGGCAGAGGTTCCCGAGGCGGAAATGGACGACTACGTCCACGCACTCCGCGCCATTTCTCAGGGCAGAGCAAGCTTCACCTATTACTTCGATCATTACGAGGAGACCCCCGCAGCCACCGCTGAAAAGATCATCGCCGCCGCCAAGGCGTAAAAATTTCCCTCGCACCCCTTGCCATCGGGCAGGGGGTGCTTTTTTCTTGACAGAGACGGGGGAGGGGGAATACAATGATAAAAACGAAAAAAGAGGTGTCGGAATGAAACGCGTTCTTCAGATCTTTCGGGAAATCTCTGCCGTTCCCCGTTCCTCGGGGAATCGGGAGGGAATCGCCGATTATTGTATGGATTTTGCCGCCCGACGGGGGATCGAGGCACAGCGGGATGGCAGCGGCAACGTGATCCTGCGAAAGAGTGCCACCCCCGGCTATGAAAATGCTCCCGGGATCATTTTGCAGGGGCATCTTGATATGGTGTGCCAAAAGGATGAGGGAGTGGAGACCAATTTTGAAACCGACGGAATCTGCGTGCTTGAGCAGGACGGCTTTCTGTATGCCCAAGGCACGACCCTCGGAGCGGACAACGGCATTGCGGTGGCCATGGCACTTGCCATTCTGGAACGGGAGGATCTGGAGCACCCGCGTCTGGAGGCGGTTTTGACCTCCGACGAGGAGATCGGCCTGGTTGGTGCCACGCTCCTTGATAAGTCCCTCCTTCGCGGCACCCGTATGATCAATCTCGACGCGGAGGAGGAGAATCGGATCACCACCTCCTGTGCGGGAGGAGGTTGCTTTTCTCTTCGGATCCCCGCAGAGCGGGAGTCCCGCCTCGGTCGGGAGATCACCCTTTCCCTTCACGGGCTTTCGGGCGGTCACTCGGGGGTGGAGATTCATCGGGGCAGAGCCAACGCCATCTCTCTGATGGGAAGGCTTCTGTACCGGCTTTCCTCTCGGGCTCCTTTTTTCCTTTTGTCCCTTTCGGGAGGGGAAAAGGACAATGCCATCCCTACCGCAGCCTCAGCCACGCTCCTTTGTGCCGACGGGGAGAGGCTCTCCCGCGAGGCAAAAGCGATTCTGGAGGAGATCGCGGACGAGGTGCATCTGCGTGAGTCCGGCTTTTCCTATTCCGTCGGTATGGGCGGACAGAAGCGAGCCCGCGTCTTTTCCGAGGGGACGACGCGCCATCTGGCCTCGGCCCTGTTTGCCGCTCCCACGGGGGTCGTGGCTATGAGCGCCCAAATTCCCGATTTGGTGGAGACCTCCTTGAATCTCGGGGTGGTAAGGTCGGAGGAACAAGGTCTTTTTATCCGCTTCAGCCTGCGGAGCAACTCCGCTGCGGGCTTTGACGCACTGAAATCGAGGATCTCGGCATTTTCCGTCCTTTGTGGGGGTGAGGGAGCCTTTGAGGGAGAGTGTCCCCCTTGGGAATTTACTCCCGTGTCCCCCTTGCGAGAGCGCTACGCCGCCTTGTACGAGTCCCTCTACGGGAAAAGACCCACTCTTTCCGCCCTGCACGCGGGGCTTGAGTGCGGAGTATTCTGCGGGGCGATGCCGGGGCTTGACTGCATTTCCGTCGGGCCGAATCTTTACGACGTTCACACCACCAAAGAGCGGCTGGATATTGCCTCTGCGGAGCGGGTCTACCGCGTTTTGTGCCGCCTTCTGAGGGAGGCGTAACGGCAAAGGAGGGGGGGTGGGGAGCCCCCCTCCTCCTTTTTGACAAAAGAAAGAGGGGAAAAGAAACGATTTTCGTCGTTTTTGCCGTTGACTTCCCGGGGCTTTGGGAGTATAATAGCCCGCGGTAAAAAATGAATCTTCGCAAGGAAGGTGTTTTTGTGTTTATTTTGCTTTCTGTTTCCGTTGCTTTGCTGGCGGGGCTTTTGATGACCCGTTTGTTTAAAAGGATTAAGCTTCCCGCCGTGACCGCGTATCTGATCGCGGGGGTTCTCATCGGTCCGTACTGTCTGGGTGCCTTGGGCGTCCACGGCCT
>JAFVYT010000031.1 GCA_017508505.1 Clostridia bacterium | reverse complement strand
TTTCTTCTCCTTTTAGTAAAAGACCCCTTTTCCAAAGAAAAGGGGTCTTTTTGCTTATTCCACTCTTACCAGATGCTGGACGTACACGTAGACGTTCTGAATCTTCTTTGCCTCCACACCGTCGTCTGCGTGAATGATCGGCTGAGTCTCGGAGGGAGTGACGTAGAGCTTGAAGACCAAAGCGTGCTGCTCGGGACGCATATTGCGGATCTTCTTGTACTCGTAACGGTTCTCTGCAACGCCGAGATAGCCGAATATGATTGACTCCAGATCCGGATTGCTGAAGCATTTCAAGAACTCATCGTCATCGTGGACTTCCAGAATGTGTCTGGCTTCTTCGAAGCTGACGTTGCTGCAACGGAACTGTCCCTGATTCAGGACACTCATCATACTGCTGTTATCGAGAAGCAACAACGGTAAAGCATTCTTTTCTTTCATTTCACAAATTCCTCCTTTGTACTCTTTTTTGGCAAAGACGCCTTGAATTTACTGTTATTATATCCAAAGAAGAAAAATGTGTCAATACTTTTATTAAGTTTTTATCTTGTTTTCTAAACAAAATTAAGAAGGGCGTCGGTATTTGACGCCCGTTCTTTATTTTTTAAGCAATGTCGTGTCCCATCAGGATATCGGAAATGACATCCAGAACCTTGTCATGGCAACCGCCGCAGCCGGTGGAGCAATGGGTCACGGCCTTTACGTCCTCGAAGGCCTCCAGTACGTCCTTAAAGGTGTCGTGCTTGTGGAGCGCATCGGCAATATCCGCATAGCTGACCTGCTTGCAATTGCAAACCATATAGTTTTCTTTCATAGCCCTCTGATTACTCCTCCTCGCGGAAGTCTTCCTTCCCTACACCGCAGAGAGCGCAAGCAAAATCCTCGGGCAGATCCTCCCACTTGGTGCCGGGCTCAATGCCGTTGTCGGGATCGCCGAGCTCCTCGTCGTAGATCCATCCGCAAACCTCACATACGTATTTTTTCATTGTTTTTTCCTCCTTAAAGGTTAATTTTTACTCCTTGACCAATTCACGGGCAAGGGCTTTGATTGTAAGCTGATTTTCCTCGGTCATAGCCGAAAGGATGCAAACCGAAGGCTCCACGAAATCGATGGCATTCGCCCCCTCCAGCATCCCCCGCATCACCTTAGCGGCGGTGGGAGCCCAGGAGCCGTTCTCCATCAAAGCGACGCGGCGCTTCTTGTAGCCGCGCTCCGTCAAATGGTCGAGAAAGGAGCGCATAAAGGGGAAGATATCTCCGTTGTAGGTGGTGGTGGCAAGCACCAGCTTGGAATAGCGGAAGGCATCCTCCACCGCCTCCGCCATATCACAGCGGGCAAGGTCGTTGACAACGACCTTTTTACAGCCGATTCGGCGAAGCTGGTCCTCAAGATACAAAACGGCCTTTTTCGTATTGCCGTAAACGGAGGTATAGGCGATCATAACCCCCTCCTCCTCCGGCTCGTAGGAGGACCAAGTGTTATAAAGGGAAAGATACTCGGAAAGATTTCCCTTTAACACGGGCCCGTGCAAGGGACAAATGACCTTTACGTCAAGGGCGGCGACCTTTTTCAGAAGCGCCTGCACCTGAGTGCCGTATTTCCCCACGATGCCGATGTAATAGCGTCTCGCCTCGCAGGCCCAATCCTCCTCGGCATCCAGAGCACCGAATTTCCCGAAGGCATCCGCGGAAAAGAGCACCTTTTCCTTTGCTTCGTAGCTTGTGATCACCTCCGGCCAATGCACCATCGGTGCGGCCACGAAGGTCAGAGCGTGCGTGCCGAGAGAAAGGGTGCTTCCCTCTGCCACCACGAGGCGGCGATCCTGAAAGTCGGTGCCGAAGAAATTTTTCATCATACGGAAGGCCTGCGCAGAGGAGACGATCACCGCCTCGGGATAGGCCTCGGCAAAGGCGGCAATACTGCCCGAATGGTCGGGCTCCATATGGTGCACCACAAGATAGTCCGGTCTTTTGCCCTCCAGAGCAAGGGAAAGCTTCTTCAGCCATTCCTCGGCAAAGCGGGCATCCACCGAATCCATCACCGCAATCTTCTCATCCAAAACCAAATAGGAATTATACGCCATTCCCTCGGGGACGATATACTGCCCCTCGAAGAGGTCAATCTTCCTGTCGTTTACTCCAACGTATCGGATGCTTTCACTTACGTTCATTCCGTTATCCTTTTCTACCAGTGTTCTTTTTTCGGATTATATCACAAAGCCGATTCCATTTCAACAGATTTTTTGGAAAAATCATAAGAGTTTTAACCTCGCATTTCAAAAGGGCTTTCCTTCTCGTTTTCTTGACAAACCAAGGCAAAATGTGGTATAGTCTGCACGGAGGTGCACGATGAGAATTTACGAATTGAAAGAGCATACGAGTGAAAACCGCCTCGCCCCCCGCAGTCATTATATTCCCGGGGGCGTTTCCGAATATACCCTTTTGAACGGTATTTGGGATTTTGCCTATTTTGAACGAGACATAGACGTGCCGGAGAGGATCGAGAAATGGGACTCCATCCCCGTTCCCTCCTGCTGGCAGCTTCAGGGCTACGGCAATCCCAACTACACCAACGTCAACTACCCCTACCCCTGTGATCCCCCCTTCGTGCCCGACGACAATCCCTGCGGCGTTTACCGCAGAGGCCTTTTGATCGAAAAGCTTTGGGGACGGGTCTATCTTCATTTCGAGGGAGTCAGCTCCTGCGCCTTTCTCAGCGTCAACGGCAATGAGGTAGGCTTTACACAAGGGAGCCGACTGAGCGCGGAGTTTGATATCACGCCCTTTGTTCACGAGGGAGAAAACACCCTCGAGGTAAAGGTCTTGAAGTGGTGCGTGGGCAGCTACCTGGAGGATCAGGATGCCTTCCGCTACAACGGTATTTTCCGTGACGTTTACTTGCTTCAGCGTCCTGAGGGGCATCTGGGTGACGTAGAAATCATTCCCAATGCCGAAACGATCCATATCAGAACCGAGGGTGTGGCAAGAGTTCGTATTTTGGAGGGAAAAAAGGAGCTTTTTTCGGGAGAAATGGAGGACGATTTTGTCTTTTCTCCCGAAAAGCCCATTCTCTGGAATGCGGAGAAGCCCTTTCTTTACACGGTGATGCTGGAGAGAAAGGGAGAGATCCTGACCTTCCGCACGGGTATGAGAAAGATCGAGATCGGGGAGAGCTTTGAGCTTCTCATCAACGGCGTCTCGGTGAAGCTGCACGGAGTCAACCACCACGATACCTCAAAGCACACGGGCTGGTGTCAGACCGAGGCAGAGCTACGGCGGGATCTGGAATTGATGAAGGAATTGAATATGAACTGTGTTCGTACCTCTCACTACCCTCCCTCTCCCAAGTTTATGGAAATGTGCGACGAGATGGGCTTTTACGTCATTTGCGAAACGGACATTGAGACCCACGGCTTCATCCGCCGCTTGCCCAACGTCAAATACGGCTACGACGTGACGGAGACCAACGATTGGCCCTGCACCGACCCCGAATGGAAGAAGGAATTCCTGGAGCGGATGGAGCGAATGGTGGAGGAATTCAAAAACTTTGCCTCTGTCATTATGTGGTCCACAGGCAACGAGAGCGGACACGGAGCCAATCAGGCGGCAATGATCCGTCAGACCAAGAAGCGCGACGCCTCCCGTCTGCTTCACTCGGAGGAAGCCTCCCGCAAGGGCGAGATCCGTAACCCCGACGTATATTCCAGAATGTATTCCTCTCTGTCTGCGCTGGAGGAGTTTGCACGGTGCGACGACATTGATATGCCCGTATTCCTTTGCGAATACGCGCACGCCATGGGCAACGGCCCCGGAGACGTTTACGACTACAGCGAGCTGATCGACCGCTATCCCAAGCTCATCGGAGGATGCATCTGGGAGTGGGCGGATCACGTGGTGACTACCCCCGAGGGCGTGGAGCTGTACGGCGGTGACTTCGAGGGAGAATTGACCCACGACTCTAACTTCTGCTGCGACGGGCTGGTCTTTGCGGATCGCTCCTTCAAGGCAGGCACGCTGGAGGCCAAGGCGGCCTTCCAGCCCATGAAGACCTCCTATGAAAACGGCACGCTTTTCGTTTATAACCGTCTGGACTTTACGGATCTGGAGGAATATGAGTTTTCCTATGAGATTCAGGTGGACGGAGCCACCGTTTCGGAAACGAAAAAGCGCCTCTCCCTTGCGCCTCACGAGACCCTGCCCCTGCCTGTGGAAACGGGCGAGATCCGCTGCAAGCTCGGCGCATACCTGAACGTGTATCTTCACAAGGACGGCAAGGAGGTAGCCAAGACCCAGCATCCCCTCCCCTGCACCATTGAAGCTGCGGCAGACGGTGCCCTTTGCGAGCCGATTGAGACCGAGCGGGAGCTCCGCTTTGAGGGTGAGGGCTTCACCTACGTCTTCTCCAAGCACTACGGTGCCTTCACCTCCATTGTGATCGACGGCAAGGAGCAGCTTGCGGAGCGGTGCCGACTCGGCGCCTTCCGTGCTCCCACGGACAACGACCGAAAGATCAAGGAGTTTTGGGCCAACATCAACATCTGGCAGGGTGAAAATCTGGATTGTGCCTTCTCCAAGGTCTACGATTGCCGCGTGGAAAACGGAAAAATTTTGGTGGACGGCAGTCTTGCAGGTGTGTCCCGTCAGCCCTTCTTCCGTTATTTGAAGACCGTCAGCGTGACGAAAGCAGGCAAGATCCGCTTCCTTTTGGAGGGGGCGGTGCGCGGGGACGCCTTCTTCCTGCCGAGACTCGGCTTTGAATTTACCCTGCCGGCAGAATCAAGCGTCTTTTCCTACTTCGCTCACGGCCCTCTGGAAAGCTACTGCGATATGCACCACGCCGCACCCGTAGGGCTTTACGAGAGCACGGCGGAGAAGGAATACGTTCCCTACGTGCGTCCTCAGGAGCACGGCAACCACTACGGTGCAAGGCGTCTGGAAATCGGTCAGATGGTGTTCGAGGGAGAAAAGCCCTTTGAATTCAACGTTTCCCGCTACAGCATCCCCGCCCTTTACCGTGCGGAGCACACGGATGAATTGGTCTCCGACGGAAAGGTCCATCTGAGAGTGGACTACAAGGTATCCGGTGTGGGAAGCGCCTCCTGCGGCCCTGCTTTGGAGGAAAAATACCGTATGACGGACAAGGCGATCCGATTTGCCTTCTCCCTTTCTCCGAAAAAGAACTGAACACGCAAAAAAAGAAGTGACCGAAACGGTCACTTCTTTTTTTATCCTCGTTTATACGTGGTGGATCATTTCCGAAAGCTTCAAGGCGATCATCTCCCCCGTGCCGGGAACGTAGTGGCACTCCAGCGGCTCGTAACCGCCGTTGGGAAAGGCAAGGGCGGAGGGCATATAGCTGTGGCTTCCGTTGGTATAGCCCACAAAGAAGGTCATGGGGTAACGAGAGGTCTCGCGGAAGGCCTTTCCGCAGGTATCGAAAAGCTCCACGGGAGCAAAGCCCATGGCAAGCTCTCCCATTACAAGGGCGGAAAGTGGCATTTCGCGGGTCTTGCCGAAGGCGCTTCTTCGGATGATGGCGGCCAATTCGTACTTGATGGTGATCCCTGCGGCGGTACGGGCGGCGATGCGCTCCTCCCGGTCCTCAATGTCGCGGATGCGCTTTGCCTCCTCGGCAAGGTGCGTCTTGGCGTGGTTGACTTTGCAGGTGAGGGTATCGTTTCTCAGACGAATCTCCCCCAAGGAAAGAGGCGCTGCCCCCGCAAGGGCGGTGGCAACGAATTTTGCCATCGACTCTCCGATCTTGAAGCAATCGTCGGGCCAATCGACCAGATCCTCGGGAAGACGTGCGTTGCAGTTGACGTTGCCGCAGGCACCCTGAAGATACACACAAAGATCCTCGCCGCTCTTTTCCACGTCGCGGCGCAGGGTGGTGATAAAGTCGGAATGTACAAGCTCCCGATGGGTTCCGAGGCCGCTGGCGGCGTGGGTCTGGAAGTTGACGAGAACCACGGCCTTTTTCCCCTCTCTTGTCACGCGGACAGCGCGAAGCTCCGGGTCAGCAATGCTTTCGCAGGCGGCCAAGGGGGAATCCGTCTTTTTGCTGCCGATGGAATAGAAGCTCCCGTCGGCACGGAAGTAGCGACGGACGAAGGCGAGCTTTTTCGTTTCGGTCTTCCCTGCCACGGCACCCGTGACAGGGGCAAGGTCCGCCAGAGCGGCACGGCCCGCCTCGCACATCGCGGGGATGCCGATGCGGTAGAGCCAATCGTGGATCTCGGGTCGGTCAAGAAGATTGACGTCGGGAGAGGAATGGTTGTGGGTCACGGACAAAACGAGGTGATCCACGGGGATTCCCGTCGCCTCGGAGATGGCCTTGGAGATGATCTCGTAAAAGGGCTGATAGATGTTGCGAAGATCCATCGAATACTGGAGCACGGTGGTCTTTTCGTCCTGCCAGGCAAGGCAGGTGGCAAACAGACGGTCGTAGATTCCCGTGGCATTGATGGTGGAATTCATGGAAAGCGGAAAGGTATCGGGGGTAAAGTCCGCACGACCGAAGCCAAGCAAAAGAGGTTTCATAAGCATCTCCTTATCCATATTTTTCTTTTGAAATTATACCAACATCCTTCCCCGATGTCAAGAAAGCTTTCCCCGAAAAGAGGGTGGGTGCATAAAATGGAATGGGCGAATCTATGCCCGAACCAAAAGAATAAGGAGACTATGCTTTATGGCAATCTTTACCAACCAAGCCACTCTGAGCTATCAGAACGTCACCACGAGCTCCAACGTGGTAACGGGTGAGATCCTGGATGCTCTGAGTGTTACAAAAAGCGCCGTCACCGACCGCTACGTCCCGGGTGGCGACGTCACCTGGGCGGTCAGCATCCGCGGGACCGGCCCTGCCACCCTCACGGGTCTTGTGCTCACGGACGATTTGGGGGCCTTTCCCTTCGGCACGGGAGAGCTTGTTCCCTTCCGCTATCGCGAGGGCTCCCTTGTCGCCTTTGTCAACGGCGCTCCCGTCCCCGCTCCGACCGTTACCTCGACCCAGCCTCTGACCGTAACGGGAATTACCGTGCCTGCGGGAGGGAACGTGATCCTTCTGTATGAAACGGTGGCAACGGAATTTGCGCCTCGCGGAATCAACGGAGAGGTGACCAACACCGTAACCGTCAGCGGAGGCGGAATCCAGACCCCCGTCAGTGCCACCGCGACGGTATCCCCCGTAGCAGCCCCGAGCCTTTCCATCACCAAGGCAGTCGCCCCCACGGTGGTCACGGAGAACGGGGTCATCACCTACACCTTCGTCATTCAGAACCTCGGCAACACCGAGGCCGTGGCCACGGATAACGTCACCGTGACCGACACCTTCCTGCCCGTTTTGAGCGGGATCAGCGTGGCCCTGAACGGACAGGCACTCACCGACGGTGTGGGATACACCTACAACGAGACGAGCGGGGCCTTTTCCACCGTCCCCGGCGTCATCACCGTGCCCGCGGCAAGCTTTACCCGTAACCCCGAGAGCGGAGTGGTCGAGGTCACCCCCGGCACCGTGACTCTCACCGTCAGCGGCACCGTTTGACAAAAAAAGATCCTTCCGCCTCACGGGCGGAAGGATCTTTCCTTTCTCAGGGCAAATGCGAGAAGAAGGGATTGACAAAACAGGACGGTGGCCGTCAGGCCGCACTGCACCGTCAAGGAGTAATAGCGGGCGGCCAAGGGGGCAAAGATCGCGACCGCAAAAAGCACCGCAATGCTCTCACGCACGATCAGGCGTCCCGTTTTTCCCTTTTTGGCTCTGCCGAGAAAAAAGAAAAACAAGGGACACAAAAAGTCAAGAATGAGAAGTATTTCCTTCATCACGTCCTCCTTTTCGATTGCGGATAAGGCCGATCCCGTAGGCGATGGCAAAGGCCGTAATGCAAGCGGCAAGATCCACCAAACGTCGGTCACGCTGCTCGTTCTGCCGGGGGTGAGGGTCTGAAGATGCTCGTCGGTCAAGGCCACGAAGGTGCAAACGGCGCTGATCCGAAAAAAGGAATCCGAATCCAAAAGCCCCCGAAAGGAAAGGAGGCTCAGGGAGAAGAAAAGGCCGAAGGCTCCGAACTCCAAAACGTGACCTATTTTGGCTACGAAGGCACCCGAAAGTCCGTCCAGAGAAAAATCCTTTCCCGTGACGGCCTTCACCGTATTTTCCACCGCCTCCACCACCGCGCGCTTGGTGCTTTCCACCTTGCCCGAGGGCTTTAAGGAATTGGAGAAAATAAAGAAAAGGGAAAGGAGTGTCAGAGTGACAAGAAGGATCCTGATCCAGTTTTTCATCTTATGACTCCCCCGGCAACGAGCCTTCCAGACAAAAGCCCTCGAAATCCCACTGACGCAGCACCTCGTAAACGGCAATGGCAACGGAGTTGGAGAGGTTGAGGCTTCGGATGTCTCCGAGCATCGGCAGGCGCAGAGCCCGGGAGGGATTGGCGCGGATCAATTCCTCCGGCAGCCCGCGGGTCTCCTTTCCAAAGAAAAGGAACACGTCTCCCTCAAAGGCAGGGGTGCAGTAATTGATTTTCCCCTTGGTGGTGAAGTAATAAAAGGCACCCTGATTCTTTTGATAAAAGTCCTCAAGATCGGGATAGATCCGCAGATCCAGATACTGCCAATAATCCAGACCCGCCCGCTTTAAGTAACGGTCGCTGATTTCAAAGCCCAAGGGCTCTATAAGGTGCAAAACTGCGCCGGTAGCGGCGCAGGTTCTTGCAATATTTCCGGTATTTTGGGGGATCTCAGGCTCGACCAGGACGACGTTGATCCTTCCCTTTTCAGGCATGGGAGGCGATGTAATCGCAGAGGTCCTGAACGGTCAGGATGGAGTGAATGTCCTCCTCGTCGATCTCGGAGCCGAACTTCTCCTCACACAGAACGATGAAGTCAGCGATCTCCAGAGAGTTGAGCTTCAGATCATTGACAAATTCCGCATCGGGGGTAACGAGAGCGGCGTCCACTTCCAATTCTTCGACCAAAATTTTCTTGAGTTCTTCAAACATAATACTTGTCTCCTAATCTTATTTGATGGTGTAACGAATAATCTTTTTCGAGGTGTTTTTCTCAAATTCGGTACGGCGCATTTCGATGCCGCGAATCTGCTTGAAGGAGGGCAGGGTGCGGTTCAGGGTGGCAATCTCGGACTTGATCACGGCACCGACCTCATTCAAATCGTCCCCAAGGCCCATTTCCGCTGCTCTGGGCATATCGGGGAAGATCAATGCCGTCACGGTCACGGTGCCGTCCTCGGCGGTGCGGCCGATGACCACGCACTCCTTGACCAACTCGATCTTGGAAAGATACTCCTCGATCTCCTCAGGAAACACGTTCTTACCGTTATTCAAGACGATGACGTTCTTCTTTCGTCCAGTGATAAAGATAAAGCCGTCCTCGTCCACGTAGCCGTAGTCACCCGTGCGGAACCAGGAGCCGTTGAACACGGCCTCGGTAGCCTCCCGATCCTCAAAGTAGCCCTTCATCACGTTGGGGCCCTTGACCAGGATTTCGCCGATGAGCTTGCCGTCCTCCTCCTCTTCCACGTCGACCTTCACCTGAAGACCTGGAATGGCGGGACCGACGGAGCCTGCCTTGTTCCCCTTTTCGGGGCAAACGCTGATCAGGGGGGAGCACTCGGTGATGCCGTAGCCCTGACAAAGGTGGATGCCGAAGGCGTCAAACTGCGCGACCAGATCCCCGGGCATCGGAGCACCGCCGCAGATGATGCGCTTCAGCCTACCGCCGAAGACCTCCTGCACGCTCTTGAAGAGCAGCTTTCTCGGGTCGATCTTCACCTTGCGAAGGGCGCCCGATATGCTCATAGAGCCGCGGAGAAGCTTCTCCTTTCCGCTCTTTCTGGCGCTTTCCCAAATGCGCTTATAAACGGTGGTAACGAACAGCGGCACCAAAACGACACCCGTAGGCTTGAAGAGCTGAAAGTTCTTCACCACGTGCTTGAGAGAGTCGTTGATGCAAACGGTTGCGCCGATATAAAGAGGCGTCAGAATGCCACAGGTCATCTCGTAGGTGTGGTGAACAGGAAGCACGGACATCACCGTGTCCTCCTCCTCAAAGCCCGTACAGCGATAGGAGCCGTTGACGGCGTGGATGATGTTCTTCTGACAGAGCATGACCCCCTTGGAGGTACCCGTAGTGCCGGAGGTAAAGAGAATGGCGCAGACCTTCTCCAGATCCACGGGGGCACTCTCGTACTTTTCCGAGCCGTTTTCCACCAGGGTGCGGCCGTAATTGAGGCATTCCACGAAATCGCAGATACCGGGAGCGGGCTTTGCGTCCTTCTCCGAGGGCTCCTTTTTCGGGTCGAACTCAATGAAATACCGAACCGAGGAAAAGCTTTCCTCCTTGCCCTCGAAATAGGGACGGTACTTGGCGGAGAAGACCACCGCAGTACAACCGACCTTACGGATAAAGCCCGAAACGGCCTCCTCGGAAAGCTCCTTGTCCAAGGGGACGATCACGCCGCCGGTGATGATGGCGGTAAGATAGGTGATGATCCACTCGGGGCAGGTCTCTCCGATGACCGCAACGGCGCCCCCTGCCACTCCGAGATCAAAAAAGGTCTCGCTGAGGGCACGGACACGCTCCTCCAGCCCTTGGAAGGTAACGGACTCCAGTCCCCCGCCGCGCTTATAAACGTAGGCGTCCTTCTCAGGCCAGCGCTGTGCGGAATTCTCAAGCATACTTCGAAAATCGTACGCCGGCTCCAGATTCTTTTTCTTAAAATAAGTCATATCAATCCTCTTTTTCAAAAAATGGAACAGAGTAGACTATAGCACAAGGAGGTTGATTTGTCAACCTTCAGAGATTCCCCGACTCTGCGCGGTCGATGATCTCTCTCGTCTGAGACTTGAAGCTTTCCAGATCACCGTCGTTGAAAATAAAGAGGTCCGCCATGGCAATGGGACCGCCCTTTTCCATCTTTTCGATCTCCGCCACGTCGCGGCTTTGTGCCTCGGCGGGAGTTAAGGGGCGGATCGCATGAGCGCCGATGCGCTCGTATCTCTTCTTTCTCTCCACAATAATGGCGACCACGTTCAAGCGATCTCCAAAGGCCTCCTTGAGCACCTTCCACTCCGACCAGGAGTAGAGGCCATCCAGACAGACGTTGGCCCTTTCCAGCTTTTCACGGATCTGATCGATGAGAAGAATGGCAAAGGCCGCAGGGCCGTGAAGGCGTCTGAGCTCCTCCCGCACCGCACGCTCGTTTGCCTCGTTCCGTTCCAGGCCGCGTTTTTCCAATTCACGCATGGTCACGCCGCCAAAATATACATACTCCCAACCGCGGGCCTTGAATTCTTCACAGCAGACGCTTTTTCCGCTGCCGCACATTCCAACAAGAGCAATGATCTGATTCATATCGCTCCTCCTTTCGCAGTTGTCTCTATTGTACTCTATAACCCCACAAAAAATCAAGCATTCTTAAAAAAAAAGAAAAAGAGTCGACTTTTCTTGACAATCTTTCCTATTTTTAATATAGTAATACCAGATGATCGAAAGGAGAAACACCGTGAAAGCCATTCGCTGTCCCGCTCTTTCCCATTTTCCGAGAGGAAAAAAGGCCCGCGCCGAGGCCATCGGCAAAAGACTTTCCGCCGAATACCCCGAGGCGGTCTGCGCACTGGATTTTGCCGGAGACCCCTTTCGCCTTCTTGTGATGGCAAGGCTCTCCGCCCAATGCACCGACAAGCGGGTCAACGAGGTTTCCGTAGAGCTGTTCCGCCGTTTTCCCGACGTGCACGCCTTTGCCGAGGCTCCCCTTCCCCTTTTGGAGGAGGCGGTGCGCCCCTGTGGGCTCTTCCGCACCAAAGCAAAGCAGATCCGCGAGATGAGCCGTGAGCTTCTGGAGCGGCACGGGGGTATGGTGCCGGCGGACAAAGAGGCACTTTTGGCCCTCTCGGGCGTGGGGGAAAAGATCGCCAATCTGATGATGGGGGACGTATTCGGGGATCCCCACATCGTGGCCGATACCCACTGCATTCGCCTTTCCGGGCGTTGGGGTCTGACCAAAAGCACGGACCCTGCGACGGTCACAAGAGATTTGGAAAAGCTGATAAGAAAAGAAGAGCAATCGGATTTTTGTCACCGACTCATCACGCTGGGACGGGAATACTGCCGCGCAGTGAATCCGAAATGTGACGATTGCCCCTTTCAAAGAGACGCAGAATGAGCGTCTCTTTTTTCGTCTTAATGCCAAAAACAAAGCGGCAGAATTGTAGAAAAAGCCCATTGAAAGCGAGGAAAAAATATGATATATTAACAGAAGGAGATAATTTATCTCTTTTTTTAATCACCGGAAGAAAGGAAAAAGCGTATGAAAAAAACGACCCTTTGGAAGATCGCGTCGATGGTGTTGCTTGTCGCCGTGACCCTTCCCCTCTTCTCCGCAATGGCCCCGACCCCCGTCAGTGCCGTGGCCGTGATTCCGCCCCTGCCCTATGCCATGGAGCAGTACGGCCAGCATCACAGCGGAATCTACTCGACCGAAAAGGAGGTCAAGATCGACGGTGAAGCCGAAGAGGGCTACATCCTGATGGATTTCTTTGACGATCAGGCGGGTAACTACGACGGCGTTTTCGTCTCGGAGACCGAGGACGGCTCCGTCCCCTCCATCCCCGCTACGGAATACGTTCCCGACGGATTTGAGATCGCGGGAACCTACGACGGTACCTACCTTTATCTTTTGATCAAGACCCTTTCCAGAACCACCGACGGCGGCTACTCCGTAACCGCGGATTTCGGCTTCAACTTCGGCCTGACCCAAAAGAATGCACAGGAGTCCAAGAAGACCGTCGTGATGGAGATCCCCTCCGACAAGGCAGAGGTTTCCGATGAGAACGTATTCGTTTCCACGGAGACCCTGAAGGAGACCACCACCGACTCCTCCGGCACCTACAGCCTCAACGCCACCGTATACGAATGCAAGGTAGCCTGGAGCGACATCGCTCCCGAGGGACAGACCCCCGAGGAGAGCTTTGACCGCTTTTACCTGACCCTTCGCTTCCGCTATTTCGACGGCTCCAACCCCATGTACTGGATCTACGGCGTTCCCAACGACGTAATGCTCCCCTCCGAGGTCAGCGTAAAGGAGGCCTTCCAGGCTCACTTCGGTGAGAGTGCCGTGGGCACCTTTACCCCCAACGTGGTCGAGCTCCTCGGCAAGCGCGGTGCGTATACTCAGGTTCCCGAGATCGCAGAGGTAGACCGTGTGGATGAGAACACCAATAACGCCAGAAGCTTTGAGGTGACCGGCTCCGTTTCCGACGTCACCCGCGAAAGCATCACGGAAGCGGGCATCCTCTTTATGGAAAAGACCTCCGATCTGGGAGCCAATAGCCTGACCCTGAACACGTCGGGAGCTCAGATCCTGACCGCTTCGGAGCTGGTCGGTGAAAGCAAGCTGAATTTCACCGTGTCCTTCTCCACCAAGGAGGAAAACTACAACGCCTACTTTACCCTGCGTCCCTATGTCAAATATGCGGACGGCAGCGTGGTCTACGGCAAGAGCTACTCCAACACCCCCTCCTACTTTGACGCGGAGGACACGGAGTACGACGAGTACCTCTGCCATCTGATGATCGGTAACAGCTTCGTTACCTACTTCCTCGACGAGATGGTGCAGATCGCCAAGGCGGATAACATCCATCTGACCGTGGTCCGCTCCTACAAGTCCGGTGCTTCCTCTTATGAAAACTGGACCTTCCTTGTAAACGAATTTTCCAGCGACGCACACTCGGTTCTGACCCGTAAGGTCTGCTCCCCCGAGCTCCCCAATACCCAGAACCGCGGCAACTTTACGCTGCAGGAGATCCTGGCGTACGCAGACTGGACCTCCATCTCCTCTCACGACCGCTCCGACGGCACCCTGACCGATTCCAAGTACGGTGCCATCAACATCGGTGCGACCTGGGAGGAATCCCTGCAGGGCATTATGTATTTGCAGCCCCTCTTCCGCTATCTGAAGGTCAATTACCCCGATGCAAAGCTGTTCTTCAAGGAGCCCTGGGCCTATCAGCTCGGCTACGGCTATGAGAAGGGCACCGTTGTGGTAGAAAACGGCGAGATCGTCGCGGGAACGCCCAAGGCGGACCATCCCGAGGCCCTGAGAATGGATAGTCTGGAAAAGCAGGCCAAGATGCAGGAGGCCATTTCCACCGCCTGCGCCAAGTATGCCGAGATCTCCGGACTTCCCATGATCCCCTGCGGCACCGCCTGGAGCGCCGCAAGAGAGAACCCCGTGATCGGCGATATCCTTTGCAACAAGGGCTCCGCTACAGACTATTACCACGAGGGCGACGTGGGTGGCGGTCAGTACCTGAATGCCGCCATTTACTACGAGATGATCACGGGCAACGACGTCCGCGGCAACACCTGGCGTCCCAGCTACGCCATCAGCGAAGAGCAGGTCCTCGAGCTGCAGAAGATCGCCCACGAGGCGGTTCTGAACCTCTACGGCCCCGACCACTACTCGAAATAAAGGAAAGGAGAGAATACGATGAAACAGATTCTGAAAAAGAGCTTTTCCACCCTTCTCGCCCTTGTCCTTTTGCTCCCTTGCGTGATGGGGCTGTTCGTTCAGGCGGCCGTCACCCCTCTGGAAGGGCAGAAAACGGTACCCGTTGTAAAGGTGAAAACCCCCACGGTACCCGACGGCACCATTTCCAAGGGTGAATACGGAATCGACCTGCCCACCCTCCGTCTTTCGACGGAAAACGGCCTTTGGGCCGAGGATTTGGAGGGAAACCCCGTAACCGAGGGTCTTCCCGAATACGTAGACCTTTATCTGGCACAGGACGACGAGCGTCTCTACGTCGCTCTGAGCGTGCGGGAGGATGCCCACGAGAGCGAGGAGTATCTTCTGGATGCCTTCTTCGGCTTTGGTGACGACACCAATTCCCACACCATGAACTCCGGTAAGACCACCTCTTACAAGATGACCAAGAAGTACCGTGCCAAGTTCCTGCGGGAGTGGATGGACACCGTTGTGACCTCCTTGGAATCCAAGACGGTTTCCGAGGACGGCACCGAGACTGAAACCACTCCTCTTCATAACGAGCTCCTGACCTATCCCCTTCTCCAGTGGGGCAACGTAAAGACCGACGAGACGCTTCAGCAGTCCTTTACGACCTACGAATTTGAGCTGGAATTTGCGGATACCCTCACGGCAAGCGGTAAGGACGGAGCCAAGCTCCCCGATTACGGCTATTTTGCCTTTGACCTTGCGCTTTACACCGGCAAGGACAGAACCGGTACCCTTCACTTCTCCGTAGGGCTCGGAGGCGAGGGCGAGGCCGAGAGTGCCCCTCACGTGCTCGACCTGACGGGCACCGCCATTGATCCTCTGGAAAGAAGCGCAGACCTTTCCGCCCTGATTCTTGAGGGTGCGGAATTGACTCCCGCCTTTGATCCCGACGTGACCGAGTACGACGCACAGCTTTCCTTTGACCTTCCCGCCGCCGTGACGGCCGTGGCCAAGGGTGCGGAGAGCGGAGCCGTCGTGCAGGTATTCGGTGAGGATACCGTCGGCACGGCAGGCACGGGAACCATTCGGATCCTCGTGACCGCAAAGAGCGGCTATCAGAAG
>JAFVYT010000030.1 GCA_017508505.1 Clostridia bacterium | reverse complement strand
GTAAAAAAACTCAAGTTTTTTTACAGCTCCTTTTAAGGGGATAGAAAAAAAGATGCAGAACGGACAAACTGAGCAAAAAGCAAGGTAACCCTTGCTTTTTGGTTACCCGAAGGCGTACAAAGGTACGTCGAGTGGCGAAGTTTGTTCGTAGCAAAAATGCGTTTTTTTATCGTTTTTATCAAAAAAACGGGATTCTTCGGACGTTTTATTCCAAAGAATCCCTTTTGTTTTATAGGAATAGGCGGTCTGCGCTTTTTTTACATCCCCTTTTTTATTCCTCTCGGATCAGCCACGCCAGCATCCTTGCGATCTGGGGGATCATTTTGCGGAAGGTCTCGTCGTCCCGCACCCTTTCCACGGTCCAGATCCGCTCGGAAAAGGCGGGGAGATTTTCCATCACGCGGTTGATCTCCTGCTCCCAGGTGCATTCCCACACGGCGTACTGCGCACCCCGGACCTTGTCTGTGGGAGCTACGGTAATGGGATTCAGGGTCGCGGCGGAATTGACCCAGAAATGGGTCCATCGGTACACACTCCAATCCAGGATGTCCCGATAGTCCCAGCGTCTCAAAAGACTCGGCACAATGTAAAGGGGCTTCCAGGAGCAATTGATGACCGTAAAGCCGGCCTTGAGAAGATCGGGAGCCAGATGATAGTAGGATTCCCACGCGATGACAACGGTTTCCTTCGGTACCCGGTGTGCTCCTTCCTTGGGGAAGCCCTCCCATACGATGGGAACACGCCCCAGCTCCAGAACGCAGCGGGCCATTCTTCCCACAAAATCGCTGTACAGCTCCTTCTCGTCCGCGATGCCGTTTTCCTCCATGTAGCGGCGGCATTCCCTGCAGTGGTTCCATACCTTGATGTTTGCCTCGTCCCCGCCGATGTGGATGTAGGGAGAATCGGGAAACATCTCGCAGATCTCCGTAAGGATCGTCCGAAGTGCCTCCATCGTGCGTTCCTTTCCGGGGCAGATCACGTTTTTGTCCGTGATCACCGCCCCCACCTCGGAGCGGATCTCAACGCCCTCGCCGTCGATTTCGTTGGCGAAGACTTCAGGATAGGCCTCGTTGAGCATTTGTGCGTGGCCGGGGGCCTCGAACTCGGGGATCAGGGTCACGCCGCAGGCCTTGGCGTGGGCGTTAAAGGAGGCGACGTCCTCAAGGCTGTAGGAATCCCCCTCGCAAAGACGGCCAAAGGCGCGGGAGGGAAGGGTATACCTTTGATCGTCGATGAAGTGCAGGTGCAGATAGGGGAGCTTGAGCATAAAGCAAATGTCGATGTAGCAATGCACCGTCCGCGCAGGGTGCCACTCTCGGGCAAGATCCACCATTACCCCGCGGTAGCCCTTATCGGGGTAGTCCTCCACGGTGCAGCGCTCCACGACCATTTTTCCATCCACGACCTCCAGCGGAACCTGCGGGCTTTTCATTACGATTTGAAAAAGGCTCGCTACGGCATAGAGGATCCCCTCCCGATCCGAGGCATAGAGTCTGCACCCCTCGGTGGTATCGATACGGTAAACGCCCTTTTTCAAGGAAGGATCGGCACATAGGGTGATGCCGCCCGCCTCGCGCGAAAGCCGCTTGCGAAAAATCTTGAAAAAGATCTGCTCTGCCGTTTCGCAGACGTCATTCCAAGGGGAAAATTCGGTGGAAAGGGAAAAGGGAACGAGAACCGTTCCGTCTTTCTTGTCGGCCAGCTTTGGGGTAGGGATCAGTCGCTCGAGCATGGGAGTAGAACCTCTCTTTATTTGTTTTTTCCATTCTACCCCACAAAAGAGTGGATTGCAAGGTGCTTTTAAAAAAAGGGTTATAAATAAAATTTATAATCGAAATATAAAAAATGGCTTTTTTTATATCAAAGGCTATGGTATACTGAAAAAAAGAAAAAAGGAAGGGTATGAATATGAAAATACATAGAATTGCAGTCATTGCGGGTGATGGCATCGGTCCCGAGGTCATTGCCGAGGGAGTGAAGGTCTTAAAGAAGGTCGCGGAGCTGGACGGCAGCTTTCGTTTTGAGTTTGAGTTTTTCCCTTGGGGATGTGAGTATTATCTCAAGGAGGGGAGAATGATGCCTGAGAACGGCCTTGAGATCTTGTCCGGCTTTGACGCGATCCTCCTCGGAGCCGTGGGTTATCCCGGGGTTCCCGATCACGTGTCCCTTTGGGATCTTTTGCTTGTGATCCGCAAGCATTTCGATCAGTATGTCAACCTTCGCCCCGTCAAGCTTCTTCGGGGCGCTCCCTGTCCGCTCAAGGACGTGAAAAGGGAGGAGATCGATATGACCTTCATCCGTGAGAACAGTGAAGGGGAATATGCGGGCAGCGGTAGCTGGCTCTTCCGCGGTAAGCCCAACGAGGTGGTCATTCAGGACGGTGTGTTCTCCCGTCACGGCTGTGAGCGTATCATTCGCTTTGCCTATGAATTGGCACGCAAGGAAAACAAGACCCTCACCAGCATCAGTAAGGGCAACGCTCTGAACTATTCCATGGTCTTTTGGGATCAGATCTTCCGCGAAGTCGGTGCCGAATATCCCGACGTTAAGACTCAGACTCTTTTGGTGGATGCAGCCAGTATGTTTATGGTCAAGGATCCCGCCCGCTTCCAGATCGTGGTGACCTCCAATCTCTTTGGCGATATCCTGACGGATCTGGGCGCTGCCATCTCCGGCGGTATGGGACTTGCCGCAGGGGCAAACCTTAACCCCGAGAGAAAGCACCCCTCTATGTTTGAGCCCATCCACGGCTCGGCCCCCGACATTGCGGGGAAGGGCATTGCCGACCCTCTTGCCACCGTTTGGTCCGCCTCGCAGATGTTGGATTTCTTCGGTCACGAGGACTGGGGAAAGAGGGTGCTCGACGTCATCGAGGAGCTTCTGGTGGAAAAGAAATGTCTGACTCCCGATCTCGGGGGAACGAATTCCACCTCTGAGGTGGGGGATGCCGTGGTGGCAAAGCTTGCACGATGACCCTTCAGCAGCTTTCCTATTTTCTTTCTGCCTGCCGCCACGGGAGTATTTCCGCTGCGGCCAAGGAGTTTGGAGTCTCCCAGCCCGCCGTTTCCGATGCGATCAAAAAGCTTGAGGCAGAGTTTGACACCGCCTTGATTTCCCGCTATTGGGAGGGAATTCTTCTGACTGAGGATGGAACGAGGCTCTGCAAAATGGCGGAATCCTTGGTGCTTGAGGCGGAAAGTGTCAAAAAGGCGATGCTCTCCCATTCCGAGAAACGCCTCATCCTCCGGCTGGGCGTTCCTCCCATGGTGGCCAGCGTTCTGTATCCCGGTCTCTATGCCCGCTTTGCCGCGCTCCATCCGGAGGTGGAGGTAATAACCAGAGAGATGGGGCGGAGCGATCTGATCGCCGCTCTGGACGACGGCCTTTTGGATCTTGTCTTTCTTCCTCATACAGATCCCTTCGGTTCGGAGTACGTCGCATTTCCCGTTGCCGACTTTGAAACCGTCTGTTGCACCGCCGCCTCACACCCCTTGAGTCAAAAAAAGTCCCTGACTCCCGAGGATCTGAGAGACGTTCCGTTGGTTTTGTTTTCCAAGGGCTTTTATCATACCGAGCGGATTGATGCCTTTTTTGCCTCTGCAGGGCTTCGCCCCCGCGTGATGCATACCTCCTCTCAGCTTTCCACCGTGGAGGAGTTTGCCGCGAGGGGGCTTGCGGCAGGCTTTCTGTTTTTGCCTCTCGTCCAAAAAAATCCCGACCTTGTTCCCATCTCTCTGTCTCCGCCGATGGTTACGCACATCAGTCTCGTTCATTGCAGGGGGCTTGGCCACAGTGAGGCTCGGGAGGTATTTCTCTCCTTTATGGCACAGGAAAACGAAAAAAAACGCTGACCTTGGTCGGCGTTTTTTCTTGCAATCCATCTCTTGTTGTGCTAGGATAAGAGGGTAACGAAATTCCTTTTTGGAGGCACCTCTATGAGCGCGTATCATCGTAGCTTTGCACGGATTGATCTGGACGCGATCCGTCGAAACTTTTACAGCTTAAAATCCCTTCTTCCGCCCACGGTGAAGGTGATGGCCGTGGTCAAAGCAGACGCCTACGGCCACGGGAGCATTCCCGTAGCCCGTTTTCTGGAGCGGGATGCAGATTGGTTTGCCGTCGCCTGCGTGGACGAGGGGGTGACCCTGAGAAAGGGAGGCATTCAAAAGCCTATCCTGATTCTTGGGTATACGAATCCTGCGGAATATCCGCTTCTTCTGGAGTATGATCTTGCCACCGCTCTCTTTTCCGAGGCAGACGGGGAAGCCCTTTCCCGCGTCGCCGTCGAGGCGGGGAAGAAGGCTCGCATCCATTTGAAGGTGGATACGGGAATGGGGCGCATCGGCCTTCCCTCGGATGAAAAGGGGGTGGAGAGCGCCGTCCGTATCGCCCGCTTGCCCGGAATTCTCACCGAGGGGCTCTTCAGCCATTATGCCTGTGCCGACGCGTCGGATAAGAAATCGGCGATGGAGCAGAAGGCGCGCTTCGACTTGTTTTCCGCGGCGCTGGAAAAGCGCGGCGTTTCCATTCCTCTCAAGCACCTTTCCAACAGTGCCGCCTCGATGGAGGAGGGCTTCGAGCCCTACGACCTGTGCCGCTTCGGCATCGCCCTTTACGGACATTACCCCTCCGATGAGGTAGACAAGAGCCGCGCGGTCCTTTGCCCCGCGATGACGGTCTGCAGTCACGTTTCCTTTGTTAAGCGCGTCCCTGCAGGCACTCCCATCAGCTACGGTCATACCTACGTTGCCGACTCGGAGCGCGTCCTTGCCACGGTCTCCATTGGCTATGCGGACGGCTTTCCCCGCAGCTTTTCCGGCGGGGTCGGCTCGGTTCTGATCCGCGGCAAGCGCTGCAGGGTGGTAGGGAGAGTCTGCATGGATCAGATCATCGTGGATGCCACCGACCTTCCTGAGATCTCGGTCGGGGATCTTGTCACCGTCCTGGGACGGGACGGGAAGGAGGAGATTTCTGCGGAGGAATTCGGCGCTCTGTCTCACAGCTTTCCTTACGAAGTGCTTTGCTCCTTTATGCCGAGGGTGACGAGAATCTACGAAGATTTCTGATTTTTTTCCAAAACGCATCTTGACAAGCCCGTCTTTTCTGTGTTATACTGTTCGGGCGCCGAAGGAAGGCGCCACAACGCGGATTTAGCTCATTTGGTAGAGCGCGACCTTGCCAAGGTCGAGGTGGCGGGTTCGAGCCCCGTAATCCGCTCCATTGGCCTGGTAGTTCAGTTGGTTAGAACGCTAGCCTGTCACGCTAGAGGTCAGGGGTTCGAGCCC
>JAFVYT010000003.1 GCA_017508505.1 Clostridia bacterium | reverse complement strand
GTGGCGAAGTTTGTTCGTAGCAAAAAATGCGTTTTTTTATTGTTTTTATCAAAAAAACGGGATTCTTCGGACGTTTTATTCCAAAGAATCCCTTTTGTTTTATAGGAATAGGCGGTCTGCGCTTTTTTTACATCCCCTTTTTTATCTCTTTTTTTGCAGAACCAGAGCGCATCGGGCAGGCAGATAAATGCGAAAGCCTGCTTGACCGGCATTGTAGACGTAGTGCTCGTCCACCCGGCCGAAGCCCCCGAAGCGCTCGGAATCCGTGGAAAGGATGGGCTCGTACCGCCCCTCTTCCGCCGGAACGGGGTAACTCTCGAAGGATTGGCTTGGGTGAAGGTTAAAGAGGAAGATCCGATCTCCCTTGGCGTAAAAGAGGAGCTTGTTGTCCTCGTGAAGGTGGATCAGGGTCGCCTTCTGACGGTCTACCTCTTTTAAAAGCGCGATCATTTCCCGATCAAATTCCAAAAGCTGTCCGTAGCGCAAATTCGGATCGTCTGCCAGACTCCATTGGCGGCGGCAGTAGTGGTAGCTCCAGCCGTTGCCCTCTCGCGGAAAGTCGATCCATTCGGGGTGGCCGAATTCATTCCCCATAAAGTTCAGGTATCCGTCTCCTGCCAGGGTTGCGGTCAAAAGCCGAAGCATCTTGTGCAGGGCGATGCCCCGATCGATTACAAGGCTTTCGGTAGACTTGGCCATATGGGTATACATTTCGGCATCGCAAAGGCGAAAGAGGATGGTCTTGTCTCCCACCAGGGCCTGGTCGTGAGACTCGGTATAGGCGATGCTCTTTTCCATCGGGCGGGAACGGGTCAATTCAAACCAGATCTCCCCCATACTCCAATCCTCGTCCCGCTTCTCCTTGATCAGGCGGATCCAAAGGTCGGGGACGCCCATAGAAAGACGGTAGTCAAAGCCGAGCCCTCCATCCCGAATGGGAAGGCACATCCCCGGCATACCGGACATATCCTCTGCCACGGTGACGGCACGGGGATTCAGACGGTGGATCAATTCGTTGGCCAATTGCAGGTAGACCACCGCATCGGTGTCGGTGTTGGAGGAAAAATACATGTCGTAGGAGGAAAACACGGTGCCGAGGCCGTGGTTGTGATAGAGCATCGAGGTGACTCCGTCGAAGCGGAAGCCGTCAAAGTGGTATTCCTCCATCCAGAATTTTAAATTGGAAAGGAGAAAATGCAGCATCTCGGGCTTTCCGTAATCAAAGAGCTTGGTGCCCCAAGCGCTGTGCTCGCCCCGTTCTCCCTCGTGAAAGAACTGATGGCTCGTTCCGTCGAACTCGTTCAGCCCCTCGGCGGTATTTTTTACCGCGTGAGAGTGAACCAGATCCAGCAGCACCGCAATGCCCATGGAGTGGGCGGTGTCGATGAGCCGCTTCAGCTCTCGGGAGGTACCGTAGCGGGAGGAGGCCGCAAAGAAGTTTGAGACCTGATATCCGAAGGAGCCATAGTAGGGATGCTCCATAATGGCCATAATTTGCAGGGTGTTGTAGCCCGCCCTTTGGATCCGCGGGAGGATCCGATCGCAAAACTCCGAATACCCTCCGACACGACCCTCCTCCTGGGCCATTCCCACGTGGCATTCGTAGATCAGAGGCTTTTCGGGAGGCGTGAAGTCCTTGTCCGTCCAAGGGTAGGGAGTGGGATCCTCGATCTGTGCACACCAAAGGAGTGTCTCGGGATCCTGCACCACACGGGTCGCGTAAAGAGGGATCCTTCGAAGGAGCCTGCCCTTGTGGGAGACGATGGTCTGCACCCGCTCTCCGGGCTTTAAGGCTCCCCGTCCCTTCAGATGCAGGGTGAAAACGCCGTTTTCACCCTTTTCCATCGGGTGAGCCGTTGTGTCCCAGCCACAAAAATCTCCCGTCAGAAAGAGTGCGTCGGCACCGGGAGCCCACTCCCGATAGACCCAGCCCTCGCGGGTTCGGTGAAAGCCGAAATACAGATGCCCGTTGGCAAAGGCGGCCAGAGAGCGACCCTTTCCCAGAAGCGTGTGCTTTTTTCGTTCAAAGGCCTGCAGCCGCTCCTCCAGCTTTTCTTCATAGGGCTGAAGATAGGGGTCGTAAGAGAGGATCTTCAGTGCTTTTTTTCGAGCCAAGGAAATGTCGCCTCCTTGTTTTTATTTTTGATACCTTGATTATAGCAAAGGAAAATCAAAATAGCAAGGGCGAAAAAAAGGACACGGTGTCGTGTCCTTTTTTCTTTACCAAATGGTCCAGCCCCCGTCCATCACAAGGTTTTCTCCCGTAACGTACCGAGCCGCATCGGAGGCAAGGAAGCATACGGGCCCCTTGATGTCGTCCTCGTTTGCCCAGCAGCCCAAGGGGCAGTTTTCCACGTAGGTTTCTACGAATGCCTTCTTGTCGGGGTTGTCCGAAAGCCCGGGGGAATAGCCTCCGGGGGAGATGCAGTTGACGCGGATTCCGTATTTTCCGTAGCGGCCTGCCATAAACTTCGTTAAGCCCACCATGGCCCATTTCTCCGTGGTGTAGTTGACCGCCTGCTCCCCGAAGCTCTCCGGATAGAAGGGGAAGTGGGGACAGTCGATGCCCCGCATGGAGCTGATGTTGATGATGACACCGCTTTTTTGGGCAACCATCCCCTCCAGAATGGCCTGAGACAGCAGGATCTGCCCGTTGAGGTTGACGGAGGCGGAATTCTGCAGCTTTTCCCTCGTGGCATCGGCGATGGAGGTCAGGTTGCTCCGATCCACCGCGTTGTTGACGAGGATATCGATCTTTCCCCAGAGAGCGGTAGCTTCCCGCGCAAAGCTTCGGATGGAGTCATCGTCGGACAGATCCAAGGAAAGCCCCTTGGCCTCAAAGCCCTTTTGCCGTAATTCCTCTGCGAACTCCTCGCACTTTTTAACGTTGCGGGAGGCGATGATGACCTTGGCTCCCATTTCGCAAAGACCCGTGGAGATCCCCGCTCCGTAAAGGCCGCGTCCGCCCGTAACAATGGCGACCTTGCCCTCCAGACTGAACAAATCCCTTGCGCTTCTCATAGTTGACTCCTTTGTCTTTTATAAAAAAATGGCCGCAGGCCTTTTTTGTATCCTTTATGGCTATGATAGCACCCGAGGTGGGGAATTGCAATGGCCTTTTTTGCCTTTTTCGGAGAATCCTTGGCAAAAAAAGAGAACGGCTCCGTGCCGTTCTCTTTTTTTTATTGTTGCGGGAAGGTGTTTCCGGGATAGCCTGCGGCAGGGGCGGGAGCCTCGGGTACGGCGGGCTTCTTGCGGATCATACCGAAGAGCAGGACCGCGCTGGCCAGCGTGGTAAACAGTCCGACGGCGATGCAGTAGGAGGCGAGCACCTCCATATCCTCCATCTCCTCGTTGAGGATCAGAATCTCCTCGACCTTTTCCCCTTCCTTAAAGGATACGATGGTATAGAAGGGCTCCTTTTCGTAGGAGGTCTCCACACCCTTGACCTTTAATTCCCACTGACCCTCCAAGGGGTTCTTGACGGTGATGGTAGAGGGAATCTGGCTTTCGTCGGTGACGGCACCGGGGTAGTTTTCGTCGACCACCACGCCCTCGGGATCGATGAGGATGGTGTCCAGGAAGGAGCCGGGCCAAGCGGTTGTGACCGTCAGGTCTCCGTTGCCCTCCTTTACGGTAAAGTAGGAGGGATCGCTGGTCTCACCCTGTCCTACGGCACCCTCGACCTCCTTGAGCACCTTGGCCTCGCTGGCCTGCTGTGCATACAGAAAGCTTCCGATGATGCTCATAACGCTTTCGGTGTTGGCAAAGCGGTACTCACCGCCCGTGGTGGAGGCGATTTCCGTTAAGATGTCCTCGTCCACGTCATTGCCGAAGCCGACGGTAAAGATCTTGATGCCCTTTTCCGCGGCGGCTTGGGCAGAGTTACGGGAGGTGGAGGTGTTGCCGTCCTGACCGTCGGTCATCAGGATGATGACCTTGCTCTTGGCCTTGACGCTCTCAAGCTGAGAGACGCCCGCGTCGATGCCGGAGTAGATGCTGGTACCGCCGCCGTCATTCATCAGGTCGATGCATTCACCGATGTACTTGTAGTCCACGTGGGGCACGGTGACCGTGGTGGCATAGCTTGCAAACTGGATCACGCCCAATCCGTAGACACCGCCGCCGGAGCTCCAGCTCTTGGCGGAATTGACAATCATCTGAGAGGCGCTCTTGGCGGCCTGAAGCTTGGTTTCTCCCGTGGAAATGCGGGAGTCCATAGAGCCGGAAACGTCAAAGACCAACGTGATGACCGAGTCGAATTCGTTCGGGGTCTTCACAGAGGAAATGGGAACCTTCGGCTTGTATTTGTTCGGACGGTTGCCGAACTCGAAGAGGGTCAGATCCAAAAGGGCAAATTCGAAATTCAAATCGATGGAAAGTCCGCTCAGGAAGGATTTTCCGTCGGCCTTGATCTTGGCCTTGACCTCAATGATCTTTAAGTATCCTCGCAGATAGAAGTCACTCTGATCGGGCTCCAGCACCTCGGTCTTACCCTTGGAGTCCGCGTAGATGGAAACGTCGCATTTTGCCTGCACGCCGATGCGGGCAACGGAAAACTCACAAAGGTTGACGCCTGCGATATAGAAGAGCAGGGAGCCTCCGAGGAAGGTTACGTCCGCATCCGCCTCCAGCTTGATCTGAGCATCCCAAGCAAAGCCGTCCTCCGACTCCACGTCGTAGGCCTTCACGTAGGGGTACTCCTCAAAGGAGAGACAGGGGTCGCCGTTTTTGAAGATGCGCAGACCGTTGTTGAAGCTTTCCGCATATTGAAAGCCGGTGGAGAGCTCCAGCTCGATCTTGCCCTCCCAGTCGGAATACAGGATCAGGAAAAGGGAGGGAATGACGGATTCCTTTCTTCCGTCAAAGGCGGCGTTGGAGATCTTAACGGGGGTCTGTCCCTTGAACTCAAAGACAGCCAAAGGGAAGCGCTTTTCGTTCAGACCCTCCAGAGAGACCAAGCCGAGGTCCAGAGAGCTGGCCTCCATCTCCGCCTTGGCACTGACCTTACCGTAAATATCAACGTCGATGAAGGTCTCGCCGCTGACACCGAAATACAATTCCTTGAAGTTGGCTACGCTTGGCATATCGCAAACCACGTGGGCGGTCAGGTCACGAATGCCGAACTGACCCTTGATGCCGAAGGTGGTCTCTACGGCTTCTTCCTTTTCTCCTTCGTCCTTCAGTGCCTTGCCCATATCGTAGTCGATGGTTACGATCAGGTCGGCGGATTCGGTGGAGATGTTGTTGGCAAGGGGGACGATGCCGCCTGCGCTGTCTTCGACACGGTCACGCAGGGTGCCGTCATCGGAAAGGGCATCGGGAATTTCCGTTTCCACGTTACCGAAGTGAGAGGTGACGCCGTTGGCGTAATAGGCCTTTACGAGGTTTGCTTGGGTGAGGGTGTTGGAAAGACACATCTCGAGGCTCTCGAAGACGTCCTCGAAATAGGGCTCCTTGACCTCGAGCACGGTCTGACCTCCGTGAACGGAGGCACCCTTGAACTCAAAGAAACGACCGCCCAAGGGGTCGGTGGAGGAGCCACGGATGAAAAATACGGTGCCGTAGCGGAGCGTGTCGCTGAAGGCGTGCTCGCCCTCCAGGGTGACCACGAGGTGGTCGCCGTAGGAATAGGAGCTGGCGGCCTCCATACGGATGACGGAGGAGGTGATCCCCTTGGAGTCGTTCTCGGACAGCACGACCACGTTGTTTTTCAGGTTCAGATCGTTTCCGAGGGCGGGGTATTCCAGAGTGGGAAATTCAAATTTTTCGACCGCAACGTCCTCGAGCGTTCCTTCGGGTACGGTGCCGTTTTCCAGCGTTTCGGTTTCGGCTTCTTCCTTTTCGGGCTTTGCGGTGATGGCCACCACGGTCACGCCGAAGGCGGAGGAGAGAATGCCGAGCACCAGCGTGATGATCAGGGTGACGGTGGCAAGCTTTCTCCAATGAAACTGTTTCATAAGTTAAGACCTCCTTTTGTTCAGCGCGGACACAAGCACGAGGTGAATGATTCCGGCTACCACGGTCAGCACCGAGAAGAGAATGAGCGTCAGGAAAGAAAATTGACCGAATTCCTCAAAGGGAATGTGTGCCGCAACGGATACCGCGTGGCGCAGAGGCTCGGACAGAAGCAAGGTCAGAGGAACCCCGAGGCCGACCGCAAGGCTCGTGAATACGGTCATGACAAAAAACGACACGGAAAGACCGATGCTCTTCTTTTTTGTTAAGGTGCTGACAAAGGCCAACACCGCGAAGAAGGGAAGGGCCCAGGTGAACAAATGACACCCAACGGCAACGGCGGTGGTGGCCACCGTGGGGTTGTAGATGCTCGTTCCGTCGGTGAAGATCTCCAAAACGCGGCTCAAGGAGAGCGCACCGGTGATGCCACCGTCCGCCGCCTCTGCCACTACGGTGCCGTCAAAGGAGAGAAGCAATACGGCAAAGGTGCAGATGCCTCCCAAAAGAAGGAAGATCACCGCCCGCAGGACGATGCGGCCGATGAGACCGGGGTCAATGGGCTTTTTTTCCTTGGGGATCGCAGGCTTTTTCACGGGAGCGGGATTGACCGCCGGAGCGGGATTCACTACGGGAGTGGGATTGACCACGGGAGTGGGATTGACCACGGGAGTGGGATTCACCGCGGGAGTGGGATTCACCGCGGGAGTGGGATTCACCGCCGGAGCGGGATTCACCGCCGGAGCGGGATTCACTACGGGAGCGGGATTCACCGCCGGAGCGGGATTCACCACGGGTGCAGGGGTCGGAGCTTGTGCAGGTGCAGCTGCGGGAGCGCGGTTGTCATCCACCGAGCTGCCGCATTCGGTACAGAATTTTGCGTCGTCTTCCAGACGCGTACCGCAATTGGGACAAAACATAGCAAAACCTCCATATTAATATGAGAAAATTATACACCCCTTTCGGGAAAATAACAAGCCCGAAAGAGAAAAAAGAACGAAAGAATGGAGATTTTCTCTCTTCTGCCCGCTCGTGTCTTTGAAACAAAAAGAACCGCGACGAAAACCGTCGCGGTTCTTGTGGCTGCCGAACTAGGATTTGAACCCAGACAAACAGAGTCAGAGTCTGTCGTGCTAACCGTTACACTATTCGGCAATGTTTTTTTCAACGCCGTTTATCTTATCACTTTTTTTCTGGTTTGTCAAGAGAAAAGTGAAAAAAAGAAGGCAGAGAAAATGAAAATAATATTGAAAAATCCTTTTTATTGTGCTATGATGAGAGAAACTCGAGAAATCGAGACAAATAATAATCTCGGAAAGGATTCATTATGAAAAAGTTTTTGGAAGAATTCAAAAAATTCGCCCTTCGCGGTAACGTTCTGGATATGGCAGTCGGCATCATCATCGGCGGTGCCTTTACTGCAATCGTCACCGCTCTGACCGCAAATTTCATTCAGCCTCTGCTCACCGTGGTCTTCACCTGGAGCTGGGAGCTGATCACCTGGCAGGTCGTCGGTCAGGCTATGGCCAACTTCCTGACCGCCGTGGCCACCTTCGTCATCACCGCCTTCGTGCTTTTCCTGATTATCAAGGGAATCAATGCGCTGATGTCCGTCGGTAAGAAGCCCGCCGCACCCGCCGCACCCACCACCAAGACCTGCCCCTATTGCAAGTCTGCCATC
>JAFVYT010000029.1 GCA_017508505.1 Clostridia bacterium | reverse complement strand
GTCCGAAGAATCCCGTTTTTTTGATAAAAACAATAAAAAAACGCATTTTTTGCTACGAACAAACTTCGCCACTCGACGTACCTTTGTACGCCTTCGGGTAACCAAAAAGCAAGGTAAACCTTGCTTTTTGCTCAGTTTGTCTGTTCTGCATCTTTTTTTCCTATCCCCTTAAAAGGAGCTGTAAAAAAACTTGAGTTTTTTTACAGCCCCTTTTTTTATCGGATGAAGTTTAAAATCTCCTCGATGCACTCCTCCTTGCAGAAGTCCTGCAGGATCTCGTGGCGAAAGTCGGGAAACAGGCGAAGCCTTGCCTCGGCACCGTTTTTTTGCAGCTTACAAAAAACCTCACGCACGCCCTTCCCAAAGTCTCCCACCGGGTCCATCTCTCCCGACAGGAGAAGGGTCCTGGTACCCTTGGCGTTTTGGTAAAAGGAACGGCTCCCCGCACGCTGATTCAGACGGATCAGATCCCCGAGGGCGCTGACGGTGAAGGAGAAGGTGCAAAAGGGGTCATCCTTATAACGCACCAGATTCTCCGTATCCACGCTGATCCAGCGCTTGGGGTAATCTCCGGGGAAACGGTCGTCGTAATCGGCAAAGATGAGGCGATGCATCAGGGGGGAGACGTGGTGCGGCCCCTTACAAAGGGCGATCAGATCGCTCAGGATCACGCCGAGGGGAGCGGCAGGGTTGTGCCCCGAGGTGCCCACCAGAATCAGAGAATCGGGAAGAAAGCCCTCTGCCACGGCGCACCGTGCCACAAAGGAGCCCATACTGTGTCCCATCAGGCAAAAGGGGAGCGTTTCCCCAAAGCGCTTTTTTACTTCTTCTGCGGCACCGATCACGTCCTGCACCAAAAGCCGATGGCCGCCCTTTCCGAAAAAGCCGAATTCCTCAGGCCCCTCGGCCGTCCTGCCGTGACCCAAGAGATCCACTCCAAAGGCGACAAAGCCCGCCTCTGCTACGGCGCGAAGTATCGCCTCGTACCGATCGGTGTAATCGGTCATACCGTGAACGACCTGAAGGATCCCTTTCGGCTCCGCTGACGGGAACCAAAGGCTCCCCTTCAGGGTATGAATCTTGTCCGAGGAAGGAATCAAAAGGTCTTCTTTTTCGATCATACTTTACCAGTTCTCCAATTGCTCGTCGATCCAAGCGGCGCGCTTTGTCAGAAAATCCTTCAAATATTGGATTTGGGATTCATAGGTGAGATACTTTTTCGTATCGTGGCGCTCAAAGGCAACCTTCTTCCCAAGGATCTTCCAGCGCTCAAAGTTTTCCTTGGCAGAGGGGGCAAGGCGCTCGTAGCTCTCGTCTATTTCCTTTAAGGCAGTATCCAAAAGGGTATCCCGAACCTCGTTCCAGCGTGCCTTAAAGCGAGCGCGGAACTCGGGATCCTCCAAAAGATAGGTGGACCAGGTCTCCCCGACGTAGTCATCCTCCGGCTCGCTGCTGACCCAGATATCAAAGCCCGCCTCGTCCTTGGAGAAGTTCCCGAAGGCCAGATCAAAGTCCCAAACGGGACCCATTACAAGCTTTTCGCCCGGGTCCTTGGTAAAGTAGGTGCTTCGCCGCCAAGCGCAGTCGGTGTTGTTGGCAAATTCGATCATAATAAGCCAATCCACAACGCTGTCCACGTCGAGGTAATCCTCATACCCCTCCCCTGCCTTCACCGCCTTGTCTGCTGCTTGCATATATTCCATAATATAGTCAAACTGCTCGGAGGTGAGGGTTTCATAGTCGGGGGTCTTGATCAGAACAAATTTCACAAGGCCTGCGTGGAAGTAATTGAGTCCTTTTACATCCACTCCTGCAACCACGCCACCCGCCTCCAAAAAGAAGCCGCAGTCAAGGCGTGTGCTGTCGTGGGTGACCTCTACTCTGCCCTCCCCCTCCTCCAGATGCTCCCCGAGGGTATAGACACCGAGGTACTCCCCGTTCAGAAATACGTCCACGCACTCCTGGGTGGGACAATAGTCGAAGGAAAGGGTGGAGGCCATCACCTGAGCCAGGCGATTGCGAATGAGGGATTTGTCCGCATAATTGGCAAAAAGCGCCCACTCCTCTGCCGCAGGGAGACCAAGGAGGGAAACGGGCTCGTCAAAGTGGATCTTGAAGGGCTTTTTCTCCCACTTCCAAGTGGAGTTGCCCCTGCCGCGAATGCGAATGCCGATTTCCTTAACGGATTCGATCCCGCTCGTTCCGCCATCCATAGAGAAGGTAGCGGAAACGTACTGGGATTTTGAGGTAATCCCGACGTGGTTTTCGGTTTCAAGCTGCACCACGGGAATGCTGTAGCCCTCCCGCAAAAGGCCGAGAGAATAGCGCCTTGTCCGCCCCTCGGAGTCCGTAGCAACGATCCTGCCGGTTTTGAGGTCCCCCTCCAAGCGGGCGGTTCCGTTTTCGCAGCTGAGGTGGTAATGACCGCCCGCAAGGTCTGCGGCGGAGACCTGAAAGGGTACGGTGGCAAGAAGCTGATTCCCCGAAGGAGTAAAGAGAAGATCCCCATCCAGAAACTCATTTTCAGAGGCCAAAAAGCTCAGCTCGGGAAGGGCGCTTCCAAAGCCTCCGAGGGTGGTGGCAGCTCCGTTGTAGCCTTTTATATTCCAAAGCTTTTCGGCTGTGGCAAGTCGGGGAATTGAGCCGAGGCCGTCCCAGGTCAGCTCCGAAGCGGGAGCATTGACGTCAAGAGAGACCGCCGAGGGGGCGGTGCCGATGGCGGTGGTGATACGGTATTCCCCTGCCTCGGAGGAGGAAAGGGAGAGGATATGCTCTCCAAAGTCTACAGAAGCGCGAAAATCGAGAGATACGTGGGTTTTGAGGGTCAGAGACGATTCCATGGAAAAGGGGGCGCTAAATACGATTTTGGCATCCTTTGTTAAAAGTGGCAAAAGAGAATCGGATTCCAGACGTGCAAGCTCCTCAAAGCTTGTGATCGGGAAGGAATCGGAAATCAGCGCAACACCGTTGTGGCTTTTTGCCTTATAGTAAAAGTCCTTGGAGGTCTCCGAAGCCATGAGAGAAAAATTCTGTGTATAGAGTTTCCCGTTTGGGCAGGAAACATACAAGAGTCCCGAAAAGGGTGCTTCGGGAGAGACGACAAGGTCGGCATTCTTCTCCGTGCGAAGGGAAAGAGAGGAGAAGGAAAAGCTACCGTAGAGGCAGAAAGGAGCGGTCAGAGTGCGCTCCGAAAGGGAAACGTCCCCGAGGAAGACGAGATTTCCTCCCTGAGGCATTCGCTCACAGATAGCCTGCACGTCCGAATCGGAAACGAGATAGGCGTGGGAGATCTTCTCCCCGGAAAGCTGCAGAGAGACCCTTCCCTCCTGCGGTAGGTTCAGAGAAATCTCCTTTTTTTCTCCCGAGGTAAGGGAAATTTCGGAGAGGAGCTCCCCTTCCTGAAAAAAGGCAAGCTGAAGGGTCTCCTTCTCCCGATTCTCCACAAGAAGGGTATGGGTACCCATTGCGGGAAGAGGAAGGCTTTCGTCCCCGTACCAGATTACGTCCCCCTCCGAAACGGAAACAGAGAGCGTAGGTACGCGGAATACACCCCCAAAGCGCCCCTCCCCCAAAAAGAAGAAGAGTAGGCCGAGGGAAAGGATCAGGAAAAGAAGGGATGCAGCAAGGCTGAGCATCAGCTTCTTCGGAAATCGATTCTCCATAAGTCTCCTACTTTTTCAATACCAAAATTTGCTCGTTGACGAGGGCTCCGCCCTCCTTGCACTCCCTGAGGATCGCACGGGTGGCCACTTCCTTTTCACAAGGGACCATTTGGTCGGTGAAATAATAGATTTCACTGTAGTCGCCTCCGAGAGGCGTTTTTCCTTTTATCACTTCAAAAACCATACTGCTCTCCCTTTCCACACAAGAAGTGAACATTTAACAGAAAGAAAACCCTCGGCTTTCACCGAGGGTTTTGCGTTATTACAGAATCAGGCGTTCAGAGCGGACTGAGATGCCTCAACATAAGCGAGGAGTGCATCTGCCACGCCGGCAAAGCCGTAGTTACCTTCGATGTAGGCCGCACAAGCACGGGTCACGCCGTAGGTGCAGCTTGCCTTCACGGAAGAACCGGAAACAGCAGAGACGGTGTAATCATCCACCATTTCGGGAACGGTGAGCTTCACGCTGACAACGTAGTTGTAGTTCTCGTTGTCGGTGATCTTCTTCACGGTGATCTTGGAGGAATCCAGAACCACGTTGGTTCCGGCAACCTTCACCTGGAAGTCAACGTCGTTTGCAGCCTGGAAGTAGAAGTTCAGGGATACCTGACCCTCCAGAGACAGGGTGTAGCCGTAGAAGGAGTAGCCGTAGGTCTTGTTGGAATCAGCGGTGCTCTGATAGGTTCCGCTGTAGCCGATCTCCTGATACTTTCTGACATCGGACTTGTTCTCAAATGCATTGGATGCCTCTACCGCGTAGTTGTGAATGGACTTGAGCAGGTTGGAAAGCTCGGTCTGTCCTGCGGCCTCGGTATTGGCAGCGCCGTTCTCGAGAAGCTCGTAAACGGTGTAGACGGTGCTGTTCACACGGTCAAGCACAATCTCGATCTCTTCGTCAAAGCTCGTGGCGGAGATGCCGAGACCTGCCTGGAAGGTGAAGTACTCCACTCCTGCGGCCGTGCGAATGTCAGCGGCGGGAAGCTGGTCAGCAGAAGTGAAGGTCACGTCTGCGATCTTTTCCCCTGCGAAGGATACGGTGTAGCTCCAGCTACCGTTCTTTGCGATGTAGTTTGTGATCTCGTCCTTTTTGATCCAGAAGCGAACGCCGAGATCCTCATTCAAATGGAAGGAAACAAGACCGGAGAGAGAAGGAGCCGTATCGGTGGCGGCGGCAGTGGTACCGATCAGGGTAACGCCGTCAAAGAGACCGGATCCTGCAATCTCGGAGCTTGCATTGAGCACCTTGATGCGGTCTGCTGCAATGGAGGAATTGGCGGTGGCATAAACCTTGCCGTCGACCCAATCCTCAGTCTGAGAGAAGAGCACGGAGCCGCTTCCGCCGATGCCGGTAAAGGCAAGCTCGGTTGCGGAGCCGATGATGATCGCATTCCCGGAGGGAATCAAGGTTGCGGAGCCCTTCACCACGGGACCGAGCACCTTCAGAACGGAGGTCTCGGAAATCGCGCCCAGAGAGAGGCTCACGTTTGCGGAAATATCGGTTTCGTCCGCGTTCATGCAGGAAACCTTATCATGGAAGGTACCGCCGAAGAGGTAGACGTTAACCATGCCCTCAACTTCAGAGGCCTCGCCGTTTGCAGCGGCAAAGACGCCCTTGAAGGTGCCGCCCCTCACGTAGGTGTTGATCTCGCCCTTTACGCCGTGGTCGGAAATGTAGTTACCGCCGTAGAAATTCTTTTCAAAGGTGCCGCCGTAGACGTTGTTGGTGATCTTTCCGTCCACAATGCCGGATTCACTCTGTCCGCCGGCAAAGTGTGCGGCAAAGGTGCCGCCGTAGATGTTGTTGGTGATGCTGGAAACGTAGGAGGTTTCAGCGGGATTGCGGCATCCGCCTGCAAAGGTTCCATTGAAGGTGCCGCCGTAGATGTTAGTCACAACGTCACCGGTCACGGCTACGTTTGTTCTGCCCGCACCGTAAGCGGTTGAGGCAAAGGTGCCGCCGTAAATGTTGTTTTCAAGCTTGCCGGTCACGTCACAGGTGTCTGAGCCGTTACCGAAGGAGCCGAAGTATGCTCTGGCATTGAACTTACAGTCACCGACGATGTTGTTGGTCAGGTTCGTAATATCGCCGTTCTTCTGATTTCCGGCGTAATACTCCGCACCGATGGAAACGTCCTTGAGGTTGTTGACCACGTCGCCGATCGTGCATCCGTTGATGGAGCCGCCGTAGTAAACGCCGGCAAAATCGACGCCCTCCACGTTGTTCTCAATGCTCTCGATGGAGCCGGGGCCGTCGGAGCCGCCGATGAAGGTGCTGTTGAAGGTGCCGCCCTTGATGTTGTTGACGACCTTCTCGTAGGTTGCCTTGTAAGAGGAGCCCTCGGAAACGTTACTGCCCGCTCCGTTGAAGGCGGCGTTAAAGACACCGCCGTAGATGTTGTTGGTAACGGTGCCGTGAACCGCGGTCTTGGCGCTGGCATTGTTTCCGCCGCCGCCTGCAAAGTAATTGAAGGTGCCGCCGTAGACGTTATTGGTGATGTCACCGTAAACGGTACCGTTGGTGCCGGAGACAAATCTGCCCGCGAAGGTGCCGCCGTAGACGTTATGGGTGATGCCGCCGCGAATGATACCCTTGGTGTTGGAGGTACCGGAAACAAGGCCCGTAACGGAGCATCCGGGGTAGTAGTTCACGGTCATACCCTCGGTAAAGCCATGGTCACCGTCGGAGGAAACCAGATAGAGGTTGCCAATGGTCGTACCGTTACCGATGTTGAGCACCATATACTTCAGGTCGTCGATGGTCTCGGTGTTGGCGGTACGGTTCACGTGAACGGTACCGAGATTTACATTCTCGAAGTTTACGGTCAGACCGATGTTGCGGACTCTGTAATAGTGGATACAGAATACGGAGTTAAAGCGGGATCCGTTCTTGTAGTCGACTACCTTGTCCATATAGACGTTGGGGTTGTTTCCGCCGTAGTCAAAATAGGTATAAATGTAGTCCATATCCGGCACGTCTTCCTCGGGACCGAGCAGACAGTGGTCGAAGGTGGTGTGAACACCGAGGAAGTTGATGTCCTTGGCATGGAAGCGCTTACCCGTGGGGCTGTTGCTGACACGGGTCTCAAAAACGCGGATCTTGATCTCAATATTCAAAAAGTTAAGGTCGTTGTAGAAGCTGGCATAACGGGACTTGGAGTCACCGCTGGTGTTGTGGTATGCCAGAATGATGGAGGAGAAATCGTCCTCATTTGCTCCGTTGAGGGAGGTAACGGTAACGCGCATACGGTTCCCCTCGGAGTCCCTGGCAATGGTGGAGTCGACCTGCTGCGTGGTGACGGTCACGGTGTCCGCTACGATCAGAACGAGCTCGGTGCCGGGCTCGGGCTTCATAGCGTTAGAGGCCGCGATGGCAGCATTGAAGGTCGTGAAGGCCGAAGCCTCGTCCTTACCGGTGGAATTGTCACCGTGGTCCGATACGAAAAGGACGATCTTGTTGGATTCGGCACCGGATGCGCTGGTGAGCAGAATTCCGCAGCTCAAGAGCATCACAAGGGCGAAAACCAAGGTAATCCCTTTCAACGTTTTCGAGTTCTTTAACATTGGCAGAACCTCCTGTTATTTGTCAATGGGTATACTCGTACCCATAATAACTTATCATCATTATAATTGTTTTTTTTCAAATTTGCAAGAGAAAATTCCATCTCTTGGGTGTCCTTTTCACAGTTTTTTCATTTTTCAGCACTTTTCATAAAGAAAGGCATCGGAAATTGTGCAGTTTTCGAGACTCTTTTTCATTCAAAGAAGCCTGAGAACCAAGGAAAGAGAGGGTAAAAGGATCGCAAGGAGCACGTGGAGGTACAAAACACCGACGATTCGCACGCGCAAAAGCACCAAGGCGCAGGTCAGTCCGAGGAGAAGTAGCCCGACCCAAGGGGTCAAGGACCCGAAGGAAAGCGCACTCTCCCCACCGAAGCCGAGGAGGCGGGCAAAATTTAAAAAGAGTGAGGCGATCCCCTTCGCCGCCGAAAGTCCGAGACCGCCCAAATACGGAATCGGTGAAAGCATCCACGCCACCAGCCCCGCAAGGGCGCAGGGTGCAAACAAGGGGATGAGGATCCAGGCGTAAAGAGGCGAAAAGGGCTCGACCTGACCGAACAGAAGAACCTGTGCGGGAAGCTGAAACACAAATACGGCGGAGGCAACGATCAGGCTGCTCACACCGTCGGACATCGGTCGAAGGAACGCCTTGGCCCTTTTCTTGTCTCCGACGTCGAAAAAGCGCCGACTCAACGCCTCGGAGAGTGGTGCCGCCGCAAGCAAAATCCCCAGCGTAGAGGAAAAAGACAGCAGAAAGGAGGGAGAAAGAAGGGCATACGGCTCCCAAAGGGCAAGAAGCACGGCCGCCAGCACAAGACAGGTCACCGAATCGCTCCTGCGAAGAAAAAGCGTGGCAAGAATCGGAAAGGCCGCCATCAGAGATGCGCGGAATACGGAAACGGAGGCTCCGGTCAAAAACAGAATAAAAAGGCATACGGGAAGAACGATGGCACCACGTACCCTTGCGGGAACGCAAAGGAGACGCAAAAGACGGTAGAGAAAGCCCAAGATCAGAGAAACGTGCAGTCCCGAAATGGCAAGCAGATGGGACGAGGAGGTGCTGCGAATGGCCTCCTGATCCCTTGTATCCAGAGCGCTCCGATCCCCAAGGAGCACGGCGCGAAAGAAGCCGCCCTCCCGCCCCTCTCCGAAAAAGGCGACCCCGTTTTCCCGAAGCGAGCCGAGAAAGGAATAAAACGGATCCCTTCCGATGACGCTCCCCTCGTCCGTAGCGGAGGCAACAAAATCGACCCCTACGGTGCGAAGGGAGGTGGGAACCTCATCCGAAAGCACCACGGGAAGGCAGACACGGTCCCCGAGGTGCGCTTCCGTGGGGGTATCAACCCGCAGCTTGGCGGAAAAGGGTGCACGCAGGCGCAGGTCAAAGCCGTCCTCGTTCACACTCGTGACGGTGCCCGCTCCGATGATCTCCTTTTCGTGATAAGAGGAAAGGCGGCTTTTCCGAATCCCGTCCGCCCCCATGAAAAGGATTGCCGCAGAAAGGCCGACCGCAGCAAGAAGGAAAAGATCTCTTCTCTCCCCCGCCCCGACGAAGACCGAAGCAAGGAGAAGGACAGCCCCGAGCAAAACCAGCGGGATCGGGCTGAAATCGGGAAACAAGAGAAGCAAAAACAGGGAAAAGAGGAAGGGGATGCCCACGGAATTGAGCTTTTGACAATGAAACAAGGAACGAAATCGGGGGCTTTGATCCATAAAGGCTTTTCTCCTTTTTCAAAAAAGAAATTCCCGGCAAAGCCGGGAAGTCCTTGGTCTGCTTTTCATCGGACGGTGGTCGGGATCGGCTGAAGGCCGAGCTTTTCACGGGCGGCGTTGATTCCTTCTCCCACCAGCTTCATGGTTCTCAGATACGAATCCTCCGCCTCCTTGACGGTGGCATCGGTCAGATCGAAATCGTGCCAATCCTTCTCAAGATCCAGCGGGATGATCTGGAACACCATTCGTCCGCCGCGGCTCTCGCGGATGACCCAAAGAGGCTCAATGTTCACCTCACGGATCAAAAGACGGCCGTCACTCCACTTTTCGAAGGTCACGCCGAAGATCATTCCGTCCTCGGTATGGCCGGAATAGTTGTCACTGTCCATTAAGAACTTTCTCTGATTGGAGATCGCATTCCCGGTGGAGTAGATGCAGTAGGTCTGATGACCGTTTTCGGAGGTGAGGGTCGCAAAGGGCTGGATCACGTGGGGGTGACCGCCAACGATCACGTCGACCCCGAGGTCACAGAGCTTCTGCGCGATTCGGGTCTGGTAGGAATTGGGAACGTAGCGATATTCGTCCCCCCAATGCATATAAAACATCACAAATTCCGCGCCGCCCGCCTTCATGGCGTCAATGGCATTCTGTGCCTCCAGATAAAAGCCCTCCAGATCCGTATAGGCAAAGCTGGAAACCAAGGGCCAAGCCCTTTGCTCCATGGTGATGCCGTTAAGCGCCTTCACTCCGGAGGAGGAAACGGTGGAATAGGTAAAGCAGGCCATTCCCACCTTGATGCCGTTGATGTCCTTCACGGGATAAAAGCTCTCCGTGGTATCAAGACGGGTTCCAAGGGTGTCAAGTCCCTTGGCGCGAACCTGCTCAAGCGTGCGAAGCAAGCCCTCGGTACGGGTGTCGTAGGAGTGGTTGTTGGCCGTCAGAAGCATATCCACTCCCGCCCCCTTCAGGGCGTCCACCACGGAATCGGGGCAGTTGAAAAGCGGATACGCAGAGGGATAGCGGCCCACGACGGGCTTCTCTCCCCCAAGGGTCACCTCAAGGTTAGCAACGGTATAGTCGTACTTGGAAAGGTAGTCGGAAACGTGCTCGTACTGCTCCGTAAAGTCGTAGCTGCCGTCGCTGCGCTTGGCGGAGTTATAGACGGTCTCGTGAATGAGGATGTCCCCGATGACTCCCACGGAGGCCGTGGCGATGGGATGGGGCTCCTCGGGCTCGGTGGGCTCGGGCTCGGCCGTTTCGGCACTGCCCTCAGAAACGGCCTCGGAGGAAGCGGGCTCCTTTTTTTCCTCCGTTAAGGGGCTTTCCTCCGTAGAAAAGACCGTGCAGGAGGAGAGCGGAGCGCAAAAAAGCAGCAACGCAAGAAATAGGGCCAGGGCGGGACGGAATCGTTTCATAGCTTACCTCTTATTCTGATCGTAAATGGTTTGAGTTCCTGTGTACAGATAACGTGCGGGGTCCTGTGCAACGTCATCCTTCAAAATTTCAAAATGCACGTGGTTTCCCTCGGATTTGCCCGTGTTGCCCACCTCGGCAATCTTGTCTCCCTGCTTGACCTTTTGCCCGAGGGTGACGTTGATGCGGTTACAATGAGCGTACATGGTGGAGTAGCCGTCCTCGTGCTGGATGACCACGCAATAGCCGTAGCCGGCGTAATGATGCTCCGGGCGGTTGGAAAAATATCCGTCCTGCCCAATGGCCACTACCACAGTACCCGAAGCGGCGGCATAAAGGTTATCTCCCTCATCTCCGGGAATGTCCCAGCCCTTGTGGAAGCCGTCCTCCCGGTAGCCGTAGTAGGAAAACACAAAGCCGACTCTCGGAACAATGAAGCGTCCCGGTGCGGAGTCAAAGGAGGTCACGCCCAATTCCTCGGGCAAGAGCTTGGTCCCGATGGAGACCACCTGATCCACGGGCTCCCGAATGACGTCCTCCTCCAAAATCTCACGGCGGGCCTCCTTGCCGTCCACGTAATAGATCCTGGCGGTCACACGGGACAGTCCGTCGGAGCCGCGCACGGAGGCATCGGCCATACAGGTATAGTGCTCTGCACTTTCCACGTAAACGGTCTCGTAGGGAACCACCGTCTCGTAGCTTTCCTCCTCGGCGGTGTAAAAGTTCAGCTTGATGCCGTCGATGGAGGCGGGATAGCGGGAGCTGAGTCCCACTAAGGGAGCTCGGTCGGCACGAACATCCGAGAGCAGTCCCTCCACGACGGGGCTCCCCTCCTCGGTGCCGGGCAGAATGGGAGACTCCTCCGCAGGGTTTCTTTCTCTCTCGTCCAGGGGAAGATTCATCTCCTCAAGAAGAGCGAGAACGTTTTCCTCGGGGATGACCGTCTCGGTGGGATAGGCTTGGGTCACGATGCGGATGTCGTTGAAGATGCCGCTGGTTTTACCGTCATGATGACGGGCACAAAAGTCGTCAATTGCCCTTTGCACCGCGGCCTCGTTTTCGGCCACCGCCACGAGCACATCGTCCACGTAAAGCCCTGCGGCAGTACAGATGGAGTTCTGCACGTAGGTGTAAAGCTGAGCCGAAATCTCACTCTTCGGCGTCAGGGCGTCCGCCCTTTGACGCTCAAAGGTGTATCGAATTTCGTAGGGGAAGGTAAAGCTCTTGCCCAAGACGGCCGTGGCGTTATCCTCCAATTCGTCAATGGCGCTGTCCACGGTATACTTATCCTCCACCACCCCGATCACCTGTCCGCCGATCTCGGCGCGAAGCACCACGGGAACGCCGGAGGTAACGGCAATGTAAAGAGCGAGAGCAAGACCCAGAGTCACCACCGCAATTTGGGGAAGGTGGCTCGTGATCAGGCGTGCCTTGGAAAGGTGCGCGTGACTTTGATCCTTTTTTCTGACGGAGGTATTCAGCAGTCCCCGAAGCCGCTTGGCAAGGGAGGAGAAAAAGCGAAGAGAGGGTGCGTGAAGCTCAAGAAAATGTCGGGAATGAACCTCCATGCCGCTGCGATCCAGCTTCCTCTTTTCTTTTTCAACACTTTTTTCGCTCAAAAGGATATAAAATGAATTGAAAAAGGAGTCCACAACGGAAAGCCCGCCGCGGCGAAAGGAACGATACCGACTGAAAAAGCCGCGCTTTTTCAGAAGAGACCCCTCCTTGGCAAAGGCAGGAGCGGCAGGGGCCGTTTCGGACTTTTTCTCGGCCTTGGACGAAAGGGTGCGACGGGCGCGGCGCCTTTCCTTCAGATCCGTTTGGTTCTTCGGTTCCATAAAACTCCCTCCTTTCCCAAAATACAAGGCTATTCTAGCATAACGCGACAAAAAAATCAAGGGATGGAGATGCCTTTGAAAAACTTACTTGATTTTCCACGGGTTTCCTACTATAATTATATTGTTGATATCCTCGGCTCCGAGAGGCAAAAAAAGTCGCTTCCGACGTCGGCCGAGGGACGGAAAATGAAAGGATTTTTTATGAAACGAATCGCGGCACTTTTTCTGGCACTCCTTTTTTCCCTGTCTCTCTTTTCCTGCTCCTCGGAAAAGCTCGGGGGGCTCCGCACGGAAAAGGGAGAAGGCTATCCTGCGTCCTTTCTCACCTTTGACGGAAAAAAAGTGGAATTCAGCGAATTCCGCTATTACTATCTGAATTATCGGGATATGTATCTGGCAGAGGATCCGGAGCATTTTTCCAAGGAAGGAAGCGAAACGGCCTTGAAGGATGAGATTCTGCAGTGCCTTCTGGATCAATACGCTCTCGCCGCTCTGATCCGAGAAAAGGACATCCGTCTGGATCGGGACGAAAAGGCCGCTTTGAAAACCCAAATCGAGGAGGCCCGAGCTCCCTTTGAATCCGAGGAGGCCTTTTTGGAATCGCTCCACGCCTCGTATATGACCGAGGCACACTTTAAGCGTATGATGGAGCAGTCGGCACTGTCCCAAAAGCTCTTCGACGTGCTGTTCGCCAAGGGGGCGAGGAGGTCTTTGACGACGAGGAATACTACCGCTTTTTCCGAGAGAATTACTACGCGGTGCAGGAGATTTTCATCCCCTATGAAAAGTCGGAGAGCGATTTGAAATACGAAAAGACCATGGAAAAGGCGGACCAGATCCGTCAAAAGGCACTGGACGGAGAGGATTTTTGGGAGCTGGTCACGACCTACGGCCAGGATGAAAAAATGCTCGAAGCCCCCGACG
>JAFVYT010000028.1 GCA_017508505.1 Clostridia bacterium | reverse complement strand
GGTGGACAGCACCCTTTCCGAAACCAGCGAAAACCCGGTGGAAAACCGCGCCGTGGCAAAGGCCCTTTCGGAAAAAAGCCTGTCCGGTGTCAGGGTGGACGAGAAGGGGGATCTGATCCTGATTTTCGGAGATCAGTCCCAAATGAACGCAGGGTACGTGGTAGGGCCGAAGGGAGACAAGGGAGAAAAGGGGGAAACGGGAGAGGCAGGTCCCCAAGGTCCCAAGGGAGACCCTGCGGATACCAAGGAGCTCTCCAATGCGGTCAGGGAGACGCTCACGGGGGTTGCCCTCCGACTTGAAGGAGTTTCTCCCCTGCACCACACCGTCACCCTGCGGGGAGAGGCGGGGGATCTGGTGGCCGTCTACGGGAAAAACCTCTATGACGTGGACAGTGGACAGTCTGCGGCCTTTCAAAAGACCGAAACGGGCTATCTCTTCACCAAGGACGCGGATCCCATGACCACGACCATGAGCGGGGAATACGTCCCCATTTACATCCCCGCCAATACCCCCTTTACCATTTCCTTTCGGAACGTGGATCTGTCCCATATCAGCCACGATACCTTTTTGTCCTTCCAGCTTTTTATGCCCGACAAGGGTGCCGGGGAGTATCCCGCCTTTTGGAAGTCGGATCTGCGTGCGGACGGGAGCATCGTCAAGACCCTGTCCTACCCTTATACCATCTCCAAGCTTCGATTTTATATGACCTACCCCGCCAAGGGGGACTATTTCACCTTTGACTCCGTGCAGGTGGAGATCGGACGCGAGGGGACGGCGTACGAGCCCTATTGCGGCGGCTCTGTCTTTTTGATCGAGGAGGACGGCGCGGCGGTGGGGGTGGTTCCCTTTTTCCCCACTACGACGCTGGTGTCCGTAGGAGCAAAGAATCTTTCGGCGGAATACAATAAAGATATCAACGCCTCTCTTCGGGAGCTTCGCGAGGCCATTGCCGCTCTCGGCTCTGCCGCAGTGACGATTCCCGAGGAAGCGTAAAGGAGGTAGCAATGACGAAAAAAGTTTTTATCGGCGTGGGTCACGGAGGCCGTGATCCGGGCGCCGTTTCGGGAGGATGGAAGGAAAAGGATTTGAACCTTCCCATTGCCCTGGCGTGTCGTGATGCGCTTTCAAGAAGCGGCGTGGCGGTGATGATGAGCCGCACCGCAGACGAGGAGGACAGCCTTGAGGAGGAGATCCGCGAATGTAACGAATACGCTCCCGATCTTGCCGTTGACGTGCACAACAACGCGGGTGGCGGCGACGGTGCCGAGGCCTTCTATCACCACGGTGGCGGGGTGGGGAAGACCCTGGCGGAAAATATCCTCTCCGAGGTGGTCAAGATCGGTCAAAACAGCCGAGGTGCCAAGACCCGCAAAAACGATGCGGGACGGGATTGGTACGGCTTCATCCGCGAGACCACCGCTCCCGCCGTCATCGTGGAGTGAGCCTTTGTGGATAATCCTGCGGATAGGAAGATCATCGATACCGAAGAGGAGCAAAGGGCGATGGGAACGGCCCTGGCAAAGGGCATTCTGGCAACTCTGGGCCTTCCTTTTGTCGAGCCCGCACCGGAGCCCGCACCGGAGCCCGCACCCGAGCCTGCACCGGAGCCTGCGCCCGAGCCCGCACCGGAGCCTGCACCGGAGCCTGCACCGGAGCCTGCGCCCGAGCCAGCGCCCGAGCCCGCACCGGAGCCTGCGCCTGAGCCCTTTTGGAAAAGGCTGATCGCGGCGATCGTCGCCCTTTTTGAGCGCATCCTGAAGGGGATCGGAAAATAAAGCAAAAAAAGAAGTCCGAATTTCGGACTTCTTTTTTACGCTTTACTTGGAAAATTTTTGGATGATGGCATCTGCGATGCGCTCGCTGGCGTGGCCGTCGCCGTAGGGGTTGCAGGCACGGCTCATACGGCGGTATTCCTCCTCGTCGCAAAGGAGGCGCATGGTCTCGCGGTAGATGACCTCCGTGTCGGTTCCCACCAGCTTCAGAGTACCTGCGTCGATGCCCTCGGGGCGCTCGGTGGTATCGCGAAGGACGAGCACGGGCTTTCCGAGGGAGGGAGCCTCCTCCTGAATGCCGCCGCTGTCGGAAAGGATCAGGTGGGACTTGTTCTGGAAGTTGTGGAAGTCAAAGACCTCCAAGGGCTCGATGAGACGCACTCGGTCACACCCGTTCAGAATCTCCTCTGCCGCAGCGCGGACCAGGGGGTTCTTGTGGATGGGGTAGACCACCTTCAGACCGTCCACCTCGTCCAGAATGCGACGGATGGCACGGAAAATGTTTTTCATCGGCTCACCGAGATTCTCTCTTCTGTGAGCGGTCAAAAGGATCATCTTATCCTCTCCGACCCAATCCAGCACCTCGTGACGGTAATCCTCCTCCACGGTGGTGGCCATGGCGTCGATGGCGGTGTTGCCCGTGACGAAGATCTTTTCGGGATCGATGTTCTCCTTCAGGAGATTGTCACGGCTCAGGGCGGTGGGGGCGAAGTACATATCGCTCATACAGTCCACCATCTGGCGGTTCATCTCCTCGGGGTAGGGAGAGTATTTGTTGTAGGTGCGCAGACCTGCCTCCACGTGGCCGATGGCGGTCTGCTCATAGAAGGCGGCAAGTGCTCCCGCAAAGGTGGTGGAGGTGTCCCCGTGCACCAGAACGATGTCAGGCTTCGCCTCGCGGATGACCTCGCTGACGCCGTAGAGCGCGCGTGAGGTGATGTCTGCTAGGGTCTGTCCCTGCTTCATAATGTTCAGATCGTAGTTCGGGGTGATGTCAAAGGTGCGAAGCACCTGATCCAGCATTTCTCTGTGCTGGGCGGTGACGCAAACGATGCTTTGAATTTCGGGACGGCGCTCCAATTCCTTGACAAGGGGGGCCATTTTGATGGCCTCGGGGCGGGTGCCGAAGATGCTCATTACTTTAATCATATCGTTTCCCTTACGCTTTCAAATCTTTTTTGATTTGGGTGGTGGAGATGTTCTCCGTGCGGGGCAGGAAAACCAGCTCGCACTTGCCCTCCAGCTTTTTGAATTCGGGAGAATCGGCCCAGTCGCTGCCCATGCAGACGATGTCGATCTTGTGCTTTTCCACGTCCTCGAACTTCTGCTCCCAGGACTCCTCGGGAATGACCTCGTCCACCCAGCGGATGGCCTCCACGAGCATCTTGCGATCCTCGTAAGAGTAGTAGGCCTTTTTGCCCTTGATGGCGTTGAATTCGTCGGTGGAAACGGCGACGATGAGATAATCGCCCAATTCCTTGGCACGGCGGAGAATGTTGATGTGACCTCTGTGAAGCAGGTCAAAGGTTCCGTAGGTCAGAACGCGTTTCATTTCTTTTTAGCCTCCTTGCGAACTTTGAAGATGAATTTAACGTTGCTGTTGTAAAAGCGCTTCAGGCGCTTGGGCTCCTTGGCAATGCGGTAGGCCCACTCCAGATTGTGCTTGATGAAGAATTGCGGTGCTCTCTCCTTGGTGCCGCTGAGCACGTCGAGGCTCCCTCCGACTCCCACGAAGATCCCCTTCTTAAAGTCGGAAAGGTGACGGTAGATGAGCTTTTCCTGGGCGGGGATTCCCAGTGCCACCAGAACGATATCGGGAGCGGCCTTGCAAATCTCATCCATCGCCGCATCCTTGTCGGGCACATATCCGTTGATGGCCCCCTTTACCACAAGGTCGGGAAAGCGCTCTGCGAGGACGCGCTTCATGGCCTCCAGAACCTCTTCTTTTGCACCGAGAAGGAAGATGGACTTCTTTTCCTCGTGACCCATCTGCATCAGCGCCTCGGCGATGTCCACCCCGGGAATGCGCTCCGGAAGGGTGATGCCGAGCATCCCCGCTCCCTTGACGATGCCGATGCCGTCCGCCACCACGTCCACCTTGGAGTCTGTTAAAATGGCGTGGACCTCAGGGTCCGTTTCCCCAAACATAAAGGCCTCGGGATTGGCGGTGACCACAAAGGTCTTTTCCTCCCTCAAAAGCCTTTCCCTCAGCCCCGAGAGATACTCCTTTTTCGTCCCGGAAAAGAGCCTTTCAAAATACTGTTTCATGGATCGTCCTTTTCTCCGAGGCTCGCCTCGGTCTTGTGTTTGTTCCAATCCCAATCATTATAACCGATTTCTTTCGTTTCGTCAATCTTCGCACACGAAAAAAAGGGAACCCGGAACGGATTCCCTTGTCGCTTGGGATTATACGGCCTCGCCCGCGGCGTAGGCCTTGTAGGCCTTTTTGACCTTGCCGTGCAGCATCATGATGGCCACGTGAAGGACGATATTCAGGATGAGAATGAGCATACCGCAAATGAGTCCGCTGTAGATGGAGGAGGAGATCAGGCCGATGATGAGAAGCCAGTTCCATCCCAAAAGTCCGCCGATCACGGAAAGGATCGAGGCACAGACTGCAATGATGTACATTCCGTTGAAGAGCTCGATGATCTGGGTGATATCGTCGTCCACCTCCTCGAGGGTGTCCTCGGCACCGGCGATCTCGTCAAAGCCGGTCTTGCTCAGCTCGATGCTCGCCTTGAGCACGCGGGAAAAGTTATGAATGGAAATGGACTTTGCAATGTCCTTCATGGTCTTGATATAGTGATCCAGTGCCTTCATCTCATCGGAATCCAGCTCATCCTCGATCTCGTCCTCGTGATCCTCGATGAATTCCTCGACTCTGTCCACACTGTCGGCAAAGTCCTCCTTCATCTCCTTGAATTCACTCTTTCCGCCGGCGGCGTCCAAAGCAAAGCTGACCAGGGGAACGTCCTCGATGGAGGTGTTCATGGCAACGACGGTGCCCAAGAGGGCGAGCAAAAGACAGCAAGCGGAAAGCACGAGAGCCAAGGTCCTATTCAGCTTTACGCTTTTGGGAGCGGCGCTCTTCAGCCATTCGCTCTTTTTCAGGGGGTTAAAGGGTGCGTGAGG
>JAFVYT010000027.1 GCA_017508505.1 Clostridia bacterium | reverse complement strand
CAAGCCTCCCAAAAAGCTTTCCGGTTTTCATCCTTCTTTCTCTCTGTAACAAGGATAAAATCCACTCAAAAGCTTTTTGGAATCCAAAACCTTTTTCTCGAAAAAGGTTTTGGTGGGGTATGGGGCAAAGCCCCATAAATCCCCGCGTCAGGGTGTGGGGCAACGCCCCATATAACATTTTCATAAAAAATCCGCGAATAACTTGCAAAAAAGGTCGAAGGCGCGTATAATGGAGTGAGCAAATGCAAACTCCGAGCGAAAAGCAGGCGGATGCGCATTCGCCTCTGCGTACGGGGAATCTGAAGCAATATAAGAAACACAAAAAAGGAGACAACTTATGAAAAAGCTGCTTGCTCTGCTACTTGCCATCGTGATGATGCTGTCCCTCGTAGCCTGCGCCGACGACGAATGGGTCGACGCCGACGATGACGACGAAGAATCCGAAACCACAAGCGAAAAGAAGAAGAAACCCACCGAAACCGTTGAGGTCGAGATCGGCGAACAGGTCCAAACGGACGGCCAAAACAACGACCAAGGCGGTACCGGCACGGTGATCACCCCCGGCGGCTCCAGCCCCGTAGTTCGCCCCGCTCCCGAGGCAGGAGCCCTGAACCAGAGCTTCGTTTCGGGTAAGTGGAAGGCCTATCTTCCCATGGAGGAGGAGATCCGCGACGTTTTCGACAACGATCTGGACTCCTATCTGGACTATGACAAGATGCTTATGGACGGCGTCCTCTTCTATCTGTATCCCGACGGACGCTTCATTATGGATGCGGATCGCTTCATCGCTCAAAACAGCTTTGAGGCACTGCTCAAGACCGTCGTCGACGCCGCCGAGGCCTACCTGAAGGATCACAACACCACCTTCGAGGAGGAGCTGGAGCAGACCCGTGAGGAATTCACCGAGGAGCTTCGGGAGGAATTCGGTGTCAACTTCACCAAGGAGAACGACGGCGAGGGCACTTGGGTGCTGACGGGCGAAACCCTCACCCTGACCATTCAAAACTCCCCCTTGACGGTAGATGCCGAGGCGGTCAACTCCACCCGTATGATCCTCTCCCGCAACGGCAACCCCCTCTTTGTCTGTGTCAAGACTGGCACCCTGCGCTAACGTTTATTATAAAAAACAAGATAAGGAGAATATTATGAAAAAGCTGCTTGCCCTTTTGCTTGCCCTGGTGATGGTCTTTTCCTTCGTAGCCTGCGCTGACGACGGATGGGTCGAAGCCGACGACGATGACGACGAGGAGTCCGAAACCACAAGCGAAAAGAAGAAGAAACCCACCGAGACCGTTGAAATCAAGACCGTGGAACAGGTCGAGACCAGCGGTCAGAACAACAACGAAAACAACAATCAGAACAACGAAAACAACGACCAAGGCGGTACCGGCACGGTGATCACCCCCGGCGGCTCCAGCCCCGTGGTTCGTCCTTATCCCGGCGGCACCGCAACCGCTTCTTCCGTCGTGGGCGAGTGGAATGCCACCGTTTCCTACGCAGAGCTGTACCAGTCCATGTTCCAGTCCAATCCCCTGCATCCTTATATGAACTATCAGCTCTTCACCTTGGATGACAGCTTCACCATCATCTTCAACCAAAGCGGCACCCTTTCCATCGCCATCAACCACACCAAGCTGGAGAGCGAGGTAAACAAGCTCGTCGACCATCTTTTGGATGCCGTGGGCGAATACCTCGAGGACAACAACAAGACCTTCCAGGATGCATACGGAATGGACCGAGAAGCCTACAAGGCTCAGCAGGTTCAAACGATGATGACCTCTCTCTCCTCGCTCTCCGCGACCTCCGGCGGCAACTGGACCTTGAGCGGGAACACCCTCAAGATCACCGACAACAGCCAGACTGCGGATTGGGGCGTTGAGTTTGACGGCAGCGACAAGATGGTCCTCATTGTGGACGGCTTCCGTTTGTTCTACTGCGAAAAGTAAAAAAGCACATAAAAAAAGGCGGGGTCTCCCGCCTTTTTTCTCTTGACAAGCGCGCCCTTTTCCCGTACCATAAAGATAAACAAAAAACCTTTGAAAAGGAGACACCTTATGAAAAAGCTGCTTGCCCTTTTGCTTGCCCTGGTGATGGTCTTTTCCTTCGTAGCCTGCGCTGACGACGGATGGGTCGACGCCGACGACGATGACGAGGAGTCCGAAACCACAAGCGAAAAGAAGAAGAACCCCACCGAGACCGTTGAAGTCAAGACCCGAGAAGAGGTCGAGACCAGCGGTCTGAACAACAACGAAAACAACAATCAGAACAACGAGAATCACAACACCCCCGGAACCGTCCAGGGGACGAAGGCGCGCCTTTTGGGCAAGTGGAACGCGAAGATGAACGTGGGCTCCATCTACGAGCTCGCCCTTTCCGCACAGCCCTTCTCCTCGTATCTGGACTATGACAATATGCTCCTTGGTGGGGTGACCATGGAGTTTAAGGCGGACGGCACCGTCGTTTCCAAGACCGATGCACTGGCACTGCAGGCAGACACAAAGGCCTTTCTTGCGAATTTTGCCGCAAGCATTGACCGCTATATGACCGATTCGGGCAACACCTACGAGGCCGTTTTTGAGATGTCCAAGGAGGATTTCTTAAAGCAGCTTGAGGAGAGCACCGAGGATTCCTTCTCCCCCGAATACGAGGACACGGTGAACACCTGGAGCCTCGAGGACGAGGAGACCCTCATCCTCAAGGATGAAAACAACTTCGAAACCAAGCTCGGTATCATCTTCGAAGGTGACAAGATGATCCTCACCGTGGATATGCTGGGCGATATGCCCTTCTTCGTTTGCACCAAATAAGCAACGGTGGCCTTATGGGGCCTTGCCCCGTTACGGGGGGGTTATGGGGTTTCACCCCACTCCCCGACACGTGGGATTCGCAGGGCTCCGCCCCGCACCCTGCCAAACTTTTTTGAAAAAAAGTTTGGATCAAAAAACTTTTAAAGTTTATGATTTTGTTTTTGGAACCCTTTTTCGAGAAAAAGGGTTCCAAACCTCCCAAAAAGCTTTCAGTTGGATTTTATCCCTTATCCGTTCAAAAGAAAAAGACCTCACGAAACCGTGAGGTCTTTTGTTTTGCTTTCTTTCCTGAAGAGAAAAGAATAAAAACCACTTAGAAGTTTTTGGGGGTTCCAAGGGGACTTTTTTCAAAAAGTCCCCTTGGCGGGGAGTGGGGAGGAACCCCACAAATCCCCCGTAGGGCAACGCCCCATAAATCCCCCGTAGGGCAGCGCCCTGCGAAATCCCCCGTAAGGCGGCGCCCTGCGAAGCTCTCCTCCGCATTTATTGCTTCAGCAAAGGCTCGATGCTCCCGTCCTCGTTTTGGATGTCGATGCGCCCGAGGGCGGCGAGGGTACTGCGGCGAAAGGCGGCGATGTATTCCTCTCGGAGCGCCTTTTGCTCGGCGCGCTCGGCGTCGGTTAGCCCCTCGGGGGTCTTGGCCTTATGGGCAAGGGCGTTGATGCGATCGATCTTGTCCTTGGTCATTTCAGAAACTCCTTCAAAGGAGCGATATCAAGGCCTGCGACGCCCTCCAGGAAGGAGGCAAGCTTTGCGGCAAGGACCTTGGTGCCGCCCGCGATGCCGGATTCCAAATTCAGAGGCATAACGGGATCGTGCACGGACAGACGAAGCAGAAACCAGCCGTCCCCGTTTTCCCGATCAAAGGCAATGCGCACGCCCTCGTAGCTGTCGTCGGCCACGGCCCAGCCGTTTGCCTTACCGTAGGCCTCCAGATCCGCAAGGATCTTCTCACCCACGGGGCGGAAGTCAGCCTCGGTGATGTTGAAGCGAAGCTCCACAGACTCCAGGGGCTCCTCGAGAGTGGCGATCAGCTCGGTCACGTCGCGGCCCTCCTTTTTCAGCTTGGCCGCCTCGATGAGGATGCGGGTGGCAAGGTACGCGCCGTCGTCGAGGAAGTAGTTCTCCCGCAGGGCGGCGTGGCCGCTGGTTTCGATGGCAAGGGGGGTATCGATGCCCTCCTTGTTCATTTCGATGGCCTTGTTGATCACGTTCTTATAGCCGCGCTTAAAGCGCACGTGTTTGCCCCGAAGATCCTTCTCAATGAAGACCTTCAGCCCTGAGGAGGTGATGGAGTCGGTCACCACGGCACCGCCCTGCTTCCCTGCAAGGGCAATCACCGAGGCGAGCGCGACCAGACGGTTGCGATTGATCTCGCGGCCGGTGGAGTCCACACAACCCGCTCTGTCTACGTCCGTATCAAAGATAATACCCAGATCCGCCCCTGCGCGCTTGACCGCACGGCAGGCAAAGCCCATGGCCTCCTTGTTTTCGGGGTTGGGGACGTGGTTGGGGAAGGAGCCGTCAGGCTCGAGAAATTCGGAGCCGGAGCAATCGGCGCCCAGAGGCTCCAGCACCCGAGACACGTAAAAGCCGCCCGCGCCGTTGCCTGCGTCCACGGTCACGTGGAAGCCTGCCAGGGGCTTTTCCCCGCCGCCGACTCCGTCGGAGATCAGCTTCTGCAGTCTCTTGGCGTAGGTGTCCATATAGTCCACCTCTTCACGGCTGCCCCCGGGGGCGCTTTCGGCAAATTTGCCCTCCTGACACAGGGTCAGGATCTCCTTAATGTCGTCACCCTCCAAGCCACCGCTGGGACGGAAGAACTTCAGTCCGTTGCGGTTCCAGGGGTGGTGGGATGCGGTAATCTGTACCGCCGCGTCCGTTCCCAGGTCTACGGTGGTCATAAACATAGCGGGGGTGGAGGCCAGACCGCAGATCAAAACGCGGATGCCCGCATCCACGAAGGCCTTCTCCAAAATCGCCATAATGCGGGGGCCGGAAAGACGGCTGTCGCGACCGATGGCCACGCAAAGCTCCTTCTTGCCGCATTTTTTCTGCAGCCACAGAGCAAAGGAACGGGCAATGGTCTCTACGATCTCATCCGTGAGCTCCACGTGCTGTCCTTCGACTCCCTCCAGCGCAACGCCGCGGATATCCGTACCGCTCTTCAAGTGCTTCCAAGGCATTTCTAACATACGAAACCTCCAAAATTTATGTATTATGGTTGAATGACAAAACAAGACAAGGCCTCTGTGGGGTTCCACCCCACTCCCCGCCAAACTTTTTTGAAAAAAAGTTTGGATCAAAAAACTTTAAAGTTTATTTTTCCTGATTTGCTCCAAGTAAGAAAGAATCTTTTCTTCCTTGTAGAAGAAAAAGAATAAAAAAACCTGAAAGCTTTTTGGAATCCAAAACCTTTTTCTCGAAAAAGGTTTTGGTGGGGTATGGGGCAACGCCCCATAAAACTCCCGCAACGAAAAAAAGCACCGCTTCGCGGTGCTTTTTTGTTATTTGACGCTGTAAAGGATCTCGGCGTAGGTGGGGAAGGGCCAGAATTCACGGGCCACGAGGCTCTCGAGGGTGTCCACTACGCTGCGAAGGGTCTCGATGTCGGCAAAGAGTGCCTCGCGGGAGAAGAGGGCAAGCTCCTTGGCACCCTTGACGGTCTTAGCACGCTCCGTGTCAGCCTCCAGGCGCTTGAGCTTTTCATAAAGGGCCTCGGTCAAAGTGCCGAGACGGGCGAGAAGCTCGTCCTCCACGGCCGTAGAGAGAGAGGGTACGGCGGCCTTTTCCCGACGCTCGGACAGAAGGAACTTCTGATAGCGCAAAACGGCGGGGAGAATGTCCTTGCGCACCAGATCGATCATGGTCAGGCTCTCCACCCGAAGCACCTTGGCATAATTCTCGAAGAGCACCTCCTGACGGGAGGCGATCTCGGCGGAGGTGAGCACGTTCAGCTTCTCGAACATCCGCACGTTCTTCTCGGCGGTGTATTGGGGAATGGCTTCTACCGTATTGGAGAAGTTGGCAAGGCCGCGGGCCTTGACCTCCTCGCGCCATTCTGCGGAGTAGTTATCCCCGTTGAAGATGATGCGCTTGTGAGCGATGAGGGTATCGTGGATGAGCTTGTTGAGGTCGGAGTGGAAATCGTCGGACTTCTCCAGCACCTCGGAAAACTCCGAAAGGGCGTTTGCCACGATGGTATTCATAATCATATTGGGGCAAGCGATGGAGCAGGAGGAGCCGGGCATACGGAATTCGAACTTGTTCCCCGTAAAGGCAAAGGGGCTGGTACGGTTGCGGTCGGTGCTGTCACAGCGGAGCACGGGGAGCACGGACGCGCCGATGTTCAGTCGGGTCTTGGGGCGATCCTCGGGCTTTTCTCCCGCCATAATGTCGTCCAGAATGCTCTCCAGCTCGGAGCCGAGGAAGATGGAGAGCACCGCGGGGGGCGCCTCGTTTCCTCCGAGACGGTGATCGTTCCCCGCATCGGCTACGGAGATGCGCAAAAGATCCTGATTCTCGTCCACCGCCTTGATAATGGCCGTGAGGATCAGAAGGAAGAGTGCGTTCTGAGAGGGAGTCTTTCCGGGCTTTAACAGGTTCAGACCCGTGTCCGTGGAGATGGACCAGTTGTTGTGCTTGCCGCTGCCGTTGACGGAGGCAAAGGGCTTCTCGTGCAGGAGGCAGGTCAGCCCGTGGCGGGCGGCGATCTTCTTCATCATTTCCATGGTGAGCTGGTTATGGTCGGTGGCGATGTTCACCGTGGAGAAGATGGGTGCCAATTCGTGCTGAGCGGGTGCGACCTCGTTGTGCTCGGTGTTGGACAGAATTCCCAGCTTCCAGAGCTCCTCGTCCAATTCCTTCATAAAGGCAAGGACGCGGGGCTTGATCTGGCCGTAGTAGTGGTCATTCATTTCCTGACCCTTGGGGGGACGGGCTCCGAAGAGAGTCCTGCCGCAATAGACCAGATCGGGCCTTTTACTCCAGATCTCGGAATCGATGAGGAAATACTCCTGCTCGGCACCGACCTCGGCGGTGACGCGCTTCACGTCGTCCATTCCGAAGAGCTTCAAAAGGCGTCTGGCCTCCCGATCGATGGCCTCCTGAGAGCGGAGCAGGGGGGTCTTTTTATCCAGACTTTCGCCCCGATAGGAGCAAAATGCCGTGGGAATGCAAAGGGTGTTGTCCTTCAAGAAGGCATAGGAGGTGGGGTCCCAGGCAGAGTAGCCTCGAGCCTCAAAGGTGGCGCGCAGGCCCCCGGAGGGGAAGCTGGAGGCGTCCGCCTCACCGGAGATGAGGTTTTTGCCGGAGAAGGTCATAATGATCTCGCTGTCGCTGACGGGGCGGATGAAGGAGTCGTGCTTTTCCGCGGTGGTGCCCGTCATCGGCTGGAACCAATGGGTAAAGTGGGTGGCGCCCAGGGCCACGGCCCACTCCTTCATTCCCTCCGCAACGGCGTCGGCAATGTCGGAATCCAGCCTTTCCCCTCGGGCGATGGTGCTCTTGAGAGAGAGGTATACGTCTTCGGGGAGATATTTTTTCATAACGGGGTCGTTAAAGACCCGTGAGCCGAACATTTCGGGTACTCTGGACATAGATGATTCCTTTCGTTACAGTAAAGTGACGCCGCCCTCGCGGCAGATGCGCTCTGTTTCCTCGTCCCAAAGGGAGACCTGTACCTCGCCCACGTGGCATTTTTCCAAAAGCAGAAGGCACAGACGGGACTGGCCGATGCCGCCTCCCATGGTCAGGGAGAGGGTTCCGTCCAAAAGCAGGGAGTGGAAGGTCAGAGATGCCCGCTCGGGACAGCCTGCCTTCTCCAATTGGGAAAGAAGGGACTCGGGGGAGACGCGGATGCCCATAGAGGATACCTCGATGGCCGAGCCGAGGGTCTCACACCAGAAGAGCAGATCTCCGTTCAGGGACCAATCGTCGTAGTCGGGTGCTCTGCCGTCGTGGGGCTTACCGCTGCGGAGCTTGTCCCCGATCTGCATAATAAACACGGTTCCGTATTCCCGACAGACGGCGTTTTCCCGCTCCTTGGAGCTTAAGGTGGGGTAGCGGTCCTCCAATTCCTGTCCCGTGACGAATTTGACCTTGCGGGAGAGGGTGGTGGTCAGGGAGGGGTAGAGGCTTTTGATCTCGTCCTGGGTATCGCACACGGCGCAAACGATGGCACCCACGGTCTTTTTCAGGTAGTCCTCACAGCGATCCTCCGCTGCGATGACCTTTTCCCAATCCCACTGATCCACGTAGATGGAGTGGAGATTGTCCATTTCCTCGTCGCGGCGGATGGCGTTCATATCCGTATAAAGGCCCTCTCCAACGGGGAAATTGTACTTGTGGAGGGCCATTCTCTTCCATTTGGCCAGAGAATGCACCACTACCGCGTCGGTTCCCGTTTCTTTAATGTCGAAGCGGACGGGGCGCTCGTGGCCGTTCAGATCGTCGTTGAGCCCCGTGTTGGGATCCACGAAAAGGGGTGCGGACACCCGCTTCAGGTTCAGGGCTGCCGACAGATTCTTCTCAAATCTCCGTCTGAGGATGCTGATGGCCGCTTGGGTATCGTAAGGCCCGAGGCGGTTGACGTAGCCTTTCGGCACAAAGGATTTTGACATAGCTGCTCCATTTCTCTCACCTTCTCGTCCCGCTTTCTATTTGAAACGGGGCGAAAAGAATGAACTGACAATAACAATATAAACCTTAAAGTTTTTTGATCCAAATTTTTTTTCAAAAAAGCACAAGCACCTCTTGAAGGGATGCTTTCAAGAAATACGTGCCTTCTTTCTTGAAGAAGAAAAAGAAAGAATTAACTTAAAGTTTTTTGATCCAAACTTTTTTTCAAAAAAGTTTGGCGGGGTGCGGGGCGGAGCCCTGCAAATCCCCCGCTAGGGTGCGGGGCGGAGCCCTGCGAATCTCCCGCCCGGGTGCGGGGCGGAGCCCTGCGGAAAGCTCTCGTGAGGGGTGCGGGGCGGAGCCCTGCGCAGCACCCGGTGGGGGGTCAATAGCCGGGTTGGCCGAGGGAGTCGTCGTTCTCGACCCAGTCGGAGACGAGGATGGTGCGGTAGGCCTCCTTGGAGTCGCGGATGACGACCTTTTCGATGCCGGCGTTGATGACCATACGCTTGCACATTTGGCAGCAGGAGGAATTCTCCACGTATTCGCCGGTTTTGACGTCGACGCCGCAAAGGTACATAGTGCTGCCGATCATCTGCTCACGGGAGGCGTTGATGATGGCGTTTTGCTCGGCGTGAACGCTGCGGCACAGCTCGTACCGTTCTCCTCGGGGAATGTTGAGCTTCTCCCGAAGGCAGAAATTCATATCACAGCAATTCTTGCGGCCGCGGGGTGCGCCCACGTAGCCTGTGGACACGATCACGTCGTTTTTCACGATGATCGCTCCGTACTTCTTTCTCAGGCAGGTGCCGCGCTCTGCCACGGTTTGCGCAATGTCAAGATAATAATTTTCCTTCGAATTTCTCTCTGCCATGGATCTTCTCCTTTGCAAAAGATACTAGATAATCCATTATAACAGTTTTTTTTCCAAAAGTCTATAGGCAGACCGCATTTTTTATCCCCCGTGGGCTACGGAGCTTTGCGGCACTTTGCCCCATACCCCGATGCGGGGGCTTTGCAGGGCTCCGCCCCGCACCCTGGCGCGGGGGTTTTATGGGGCGTTGCCCCATACCCCACCAAAACCTTTTTCGAGAAAAAGGTTTTGGATTCCAAAAAGCTTTTGAGTGGCTTTTAT
>JAFVYT010000026.1 GCA_017508505.1 Clostridia bacterium | reverse complement strand
TATCGGGCGACCGGCGCGCTGGTTCCCTCTTTTTCCGATAACGAGCGTTGCCCCCGCCGCGGACCCGAGATCCAAATCGGCAGGGAGGCAAGAGGCATCGAAACCGACATCAGCAACATCGCCTCCGACGACGGCTTCCTGATCCAAACGCGGGGGGAGGATATCGTCATCGCCGGTAAAACGCCCCGCGGAACCGTCTACGGCGTCTATTACTTTCTGAAAAAATTTATCGGATTCCGATGCTTTACCAAGGACGTGGAAACCTTCGACCGTGTGGAAAAATTGGTGGTGGAAGATCTGGATCTGAAGATCGAGCCCGCCTTTGAATACCGCGAAGTCTATTTCCGCTCTGCCTTCGACCCCTCCTTCTGTGTAAAAAACGGCTTGAATTCCAATATGGCGCCCATTCCCAAGGAGTGGGGCGGAAAAACGAAATTTTTCAACTTTCATCACTCCTTCGGGGATCTGGTGCCTCCCGAGGTGCATTTCGACTCCCATCCCGAATATTTTTCTCTGGTGGACGGCTCTCGCCTGAAGGAGCGCACCCAGCTTTGTCTGACCTGCGAGGGTACTTTTCAGGAAGCGAGAAAGACCCTGCGAAAATGGATCCGCGAAAATCCCGATTGCAAGGTGTTCTCCATTGCCCAGAACGACTGGCAAAACAATTGCACCTGCCCGAGTTGCAAGGCGCTGGATGAAAAATACGGAACCCCTGCGGCTTCCATGATCACCTTCGTCAACCGCTTGGCAGAGGACATCAAGGAGGATTATCCCGACGTGCTCCTCCACACCTTTGCCTACAAATATACAAAAAAAGCCCCCAAGGGACTGAAGGTTGCAGACAACGTGATCATTCGCCTTTGCAACATTGAATGCAGCTGGGATATCTCCATGGAGCGACAGGCAAAGGAACGACCCGAATCGGAAGCGGCAGGCTTTATGGAAAACATCGGAGAATGGGCAAAGCTTTGCAAGCACCTGTATATCTGGGATTACGCCTGCGAATTCTGGAACTACCTCATCCCCTTTCCCAATTACCGCTCCCTGCCCGAAAATATGCGCACTTACAAAAAGCTGGGCATTGCGGGCGTGATGCAGCAGGGCAACTTCGCCTACGGCGAGACCTCCGCTCTGGCGGATCTGGAATGCTACCTTGCTGCACAGCTCCTTTGGGATCCCGATCAAAAGAGCGTCGCGATCATAGACGAATTTCTCCGCGGCGTTTACGGCGATGCCGCCTTCCCTTATATGAAGCGGTACGTGGAGCTGCTTTTGGAGGCAGTCGAGGGAACGAGCCTAACCATCCATCTGTTCTCCGATGCCGAGATGCTCACCGACGAGCTGGTACGGGAAGCGGAAGAACTCTTTGAAAAAGCTCTTTTGGCGGCTAAAACCCCGAAGCAGAAGTGGTACGTTGAGAAGGAATCCCTCTCCGTGCTCTACCTCAAAGCCTCCCGCCTCCCCTTGGAGGATCCTGCCCGCGAAGGTCTGATCGACCGTCTCTACGAAAAAGTAAAAGAATTCAATATCACCGAGATCCGCGAGCGGCGCCATCTGGATATCGCCTTTGACAACCTGCGCGCCTCCCGCTACGCCCGCTCCCGAGAAAACGAATACAATCTATATTACATAATGCAATAATCCCATAAAATCCCGCCTTGTCCCGCGAAGCCTTTTACGCTTTTTTGAAAAAAAGCTTCGCAAAAACGGATCAAAGGGAAAATAGGATTGATCATTGGGATTCCGTGGGTTTGTCCGGAAAAGGGGTGAATTCTTTTAAGATTCTCATTGTGAAGTTTTTGCGGTGAAAGACTCCTTGATACCGGGACTCTGCGTACGCCTGTCGGCTCAGCACAGTCGGGTATCGGCGGTCGAAAACCTTCGTAAAAGGGATAACATCCCTTTTACTCGATTTCCGCTTTTTTCAAAAAAGGTTTTGCAAAGCCCTCCTGCTTTTGCAAAAAAGGAATCAATCAAAAAAAGAAAAGAGGTTTTCTGTGTGGAAAACCTCTTTTTTCACGTCAGTTGCCGGTCGGAAAGGGGCGGGTTGCTCTGCCGTGCCCTGCGATGAGAATTTCTTTTGTCGTAGGGAAGGCGGCTACCGCATCCCGAAGTGCTTTGTTGCGATCGGATGCGTACAGGCTGTAAGAGCAGGGATACCAGAGGGTGTTTGCCTGAACCTTTTCGTAGAAGGCGAGGGGGCAGGATTCCACACCGTGGTGGGACATTTGCACCATATCAGAGGCAAGAGAATCCCCGTAGAGTCGGACGGAAAGGTTTGAACCAAGGGCGGCAATGTCACCGGTAAAGAGGATGGAGCCGTTTTCATCTCGCAGACGGGAAAGGATGGAGCTGTTGTTAAAACCCTCGGGGGCGCGCAGATTTTTGTAAAGGCTTTCGGGGGTGTAGAGGATCTCCATTTCCAAATTGCAGAAGGTGAATTTCATTCCCGTGTGGGCGTAGACCACCTTTGCATCGGGAAAACGGGCAAGGGTTTTCCGCATGGAGCTTAGCCTTTTTGTGTTTTCCTCTTCCGCTTCGTTAACACCGGGATGATTCAGCGGTACGGGGGAGTAGATCACGTGCTCCAGGGTCAAAAGCTCCTCCGGGTTTTTCCTTGCGGCAAGCGCTTTGAACACCTGGGTGTGGTCGTCGTGGAGATGGGTTAAGACCCAGGCGCGTACCACGGGCTTTTCCCCGCCCGCCAGATCGGAAAGCGCGTCGAGAAGCTCCTCGGCAGAAGCGCTATAG
>JAFVYT010000002.1 GCA_017508505.1 Clostridia bacterium | reverse complement strand
GTCTTTGCGGCGGAATTTGACTTTGACAAGGCCATCCGCGACTTTGTCCCTCAGAATCACAACTGTGTGACCCTAAAGGTCGGACAGACCGACACGCCCCTCGCCGCGGTATGGGTCAGAAACGGCGGAAGCGCCTACACCAGCAACGAGAACGTCGTTACTGTGGATTCTGAAGGAAACGTAACTGCCGTGGGAGAGGGCGAGGCCTACGTTGCCCTCGTCGGGTCAACGGGAATGAACGACGTGTACCTCTACACCGTAGAAAAGGCTGAATCCGCAAACGGTGGCGGAAGCGGTACCGTGATCCCTCCCATCGGCGGCAGCACCGAGAACGGAAACGGGCAGAATGACGGCTCCGACAGCCAACAGCAGACTCCCTCCGGCACTACGAAAAAGCCCGACGCCACAACCAAGAAAAATTCCATCAAGGATCAATACGAAAAAGCAAATGAGGAATATGAAAGGGCCGTAAGAGAGCAGGAGTCGGCCTTTGACTCCTTCAACGTCATGTTCGTGATCATTCCTCTGATCTTCATCCCCTTCCTCGGTCTGGTCCTCTATCTGATCACGGGCTATTTCCGCTTTACCAAGAAAACCATGGCAACAAGGGTGCTTCCTCAAAGAAGGATCACCCAAAACACCGTGACCGCCCCCGTTCCTCCCCTGACGGTTTGTCCTCGCTGCGGAAGTGCCTTTGGGGACAATCCCTTCTGCGCGGGCTGCGGTCATCCCAAGCAGGTCAACAATATCTACTGCGTTCCCATCGATAAGAGAGTGAATGCTCCCGAATTCGAAGCACATTTAAATGAATGGTTTGCCCAGAACCCCTATATTTACGATTGCCGCATCAAGCTGGAAACCGGCTCGTTTTTGGGCTCTCCCTTTTTGAAGTCGAAATTCTACGTCAAGAGCGCCGTAGTAGAGTATTCCGTGGCAAGTCAGCCTCAGCAGCATCAGTTCGGCTTTGCCTTCCTCTACAAGTTCCGTATGTTCGGCAAATGGGGCTATGACGAGAAAAAGCAGATCCAGGACTGGTTGGCCAATAACCCCGGATGTCAGGTGATCTCCACTCACAGCGGATATCACTCTCACATGGGCGACTCCTACTATACCGAGCATTATAACTACGTTTTGTACCGCAAGGGCTAAACGAAAAGCCGACCCCGACGGGGTCGGCTTTTCGTTTGGGCTCCGTTTTCATTTTTTTCAAAAGGCACTTGCAATTGGAGGGAAAATCGCATATAATATTGTCGTTTGATAGCACACATCTGTTTAGGAGGAAAAGACAATGGATATGAACTTGGTTTGTCTTGATCTGGAGGGGGTTCTGGTCCCCGAGATCTGGATCGCATTTGCCGAGGCGACGGGGATCCCCGAGCTGAAGCGTACGACCCGCGACGAGCCCGATTACGATAAATTGATGAAGTTCCGCATCGGCATTTTAAAGGAGCACAGCCTCGGACTCAAGGAGATCCGCGAGACCATCGAAAGGATCGATCCGATGCCCGGAGCCAAGGAATTTCTGGACGAGCTGCGCTCCTTTGCTCAGGTCATCATCCTCAGCGATACCTTTACCCAATTTGCCGAGCCCCTGATGAAAAAGCTCGGCCTTCCCACCATTTTCTGCAACACCCTCGAGGTGGCGGAGAACGGCGAGATCACGGGCTTTCGGATGCGCTGTGAGAAGTCCAAGCTGAACACCGTCAAGGCACTTCAGTCCGTCGGCTTTGAAACCATTTGCGCCGGTGACAGCTACAACGACCTCGGAATGATCCTTGCCAGTAAGGCGGGCTTCCTCTTCCGCAGTCCCGAGGGAATCCGCAAGGAATACCCCGAGCTTTCCGCCTTTGAGGAATACAGCGAGCTTCTGAACGCGATCCGCAAGGCACTCTGAAATCAAAAACAGAAAAAAAGAACGGTTGGATCAACCGTTCTTTTTTTGTTTTGAGGCAAGGTGTGCCTTAAGCTCCGAGAGACGCTCATCGGAAAGGGGCGGCGTATGGGCAAGAGGATTCGGGATACCGAGGGCCTCGTATTTAAAAAAGCCCATGGTATGAAAGCCGAGAAGCTCAAAAGAGGATACGCAGGAAAAGGGACGAAGCACCTCTGCATAGCGCTCTACCGCCTCCTCGGTATCGTTGATCCCCGGGACGATGACCGTACGGATCACGGTCTCGACCCCCTCGGAATCGAGAAAGCGGAGAACCTCAAGGGTCTCATCCATCCCGACACCGGTATACCTGCGATAGTCCGCATCCGTATAAAACTTGAGATCCAAAAGGACGGTCTGTGCTTGAGACAAAACGGTGCGCACGTCGTCACTCAGCGGGACGGCACCCGAGGTGTCAACGGCATAGCGGATCCCCGCCTCGGCAAGGAGCGGTACCGTCTCCCGAAGGAAGGCTGCCTGCAGAAGGGGCTCGCCACCGGAAAAGGTAACGCCACCCTTGGCACCGAAGTACGGCTTGTAGCGCACGACCCTTCGAACCAATTCCTCCGGGGTGACAAGAGCCGTTTTTCCCTCCCGGGTGTCGGGATTATGGCAATAGACACACCGAAGCGGACAGCCCGAGAAGAACACCCCGTAGCGAAGCCCGTGCCCGTCCAATGCCGCAAGGCTCTCGTAAGAGTGGATGGCCGCTTTCATAGTCACATCTTCTCGTGGAAGGTGCGGGAAATGACCTCCAGCTGCTTGTCGCGGCTGAGCTTATTGAAGTTGACGGCATAGCCGCTGACGCGAATGGTCAGACCGGGATAGAGCGCAGGGTTCTCCATTGCGTCGATCAGCTTCTGCCGATTGAGCACGTTGACGTTGAGGTGGTGGGCGTTCTGAATAAAATATCCGTCCAGCGCATTCACCAGATTCTCCACCCGTGCCTCGTCATTTGCACCGAGGGCGGCGGGGGTGATGGAGAAGGTGTTGGAAATGCCGTCCTGACAGCAATCGTAACCCACCTTGGCAACGGAGTTCAGGGAGGCGAGAGCACCCTCGAGGTCTCTGCCGTGCATGGGATTGGCACCGGGAGCAAAGGGCTCGCCTGCCTTTCTGCCGTCGGGGGTGGCACCGGTCTTTTTGCCGTAGACCACGTTAGAGGTGATGGTCAGGATCGACAACGTATGCTTGGCTCCGCGGTAGGTGGGAGTCTTGCAAAGCTCGGAATAGAAAAACTCGGAAATCCAGCGTGCAATTTCGTCCACACGGTCATCGTCGTTGCCGAACTTGGGGAACTCTCCCTCGGTTCTGAAATCCACGATCAAGCCACGCTCATCCTTCACGGGATAGACCTTGGCAAATTTGATTGCACTGAGGCTGTCCGCCAAAACGGAGAAGCCGCTGATGCCAAAGGCCATCAAACGCTCCGGCTCGGGGTCGTGGAAGGACATCATCAGTCTTTCGTAAGCGTAGCGGTCGTGCATATAGTGGATGACGTTCATGGTATTCACATAGAGCTTCGCCATCCAAGCCGCATAGCTGCGGAAGGCCTCGAGAACCTCCTCATAGTTCAGGCACGCTTCCGAGAAGCACTTGCCCTCGGGGGCGATCTGCTCCCCGTGGATCTCGTCGCGGCCGCCGTTGAGGGCCATCAGAAGCACCTTGGCCAGGTTACAGCGAGCACCGAAGAACTGCATCTGCTTCCCTGTTTTCATTGCGGAAACACAGCACGCGATGGAGTAGTCATCCTCAAAGTCGCGACGCATCAAATCGTCGTTTTCATACTGGATGGAGTCGGTATCGATGGAGACCTTGGCGCAGAAGCGCTTAAAGGCCTCGGGGAGAGACTGCGACCAAAGAACGGTGATGTTCGGCTCGGCACTTGGTCCGAGGTTGTAGAGGGTCTGCAGAAAGCGGAAGCAGTTTTTGGTTACCAGGGTTCTGCCGTCCTTTGCCATTCCGCCGAGAGAAAGGGTGACCCAAACGGGGTCTCCCGCAAAAAGCTCGTTGTATTCCGGAGTGCGGAGATGACGAACCAGACGCATCTTCAAAACCAGATCGTCGATCATCTCCTGCGCAAAGGACTCGGTAATGGTACCCTCTCGCAAATCACGCTCAATAAAGATATCAAGAAAAGAAGAGATGCGTCCGATGCTGTTGGCGGCACCGTTTTGCTCCTTGACGGCTCCGAGATAGCCGAAGTACAGCCACTGAACCGCCTCCACCGCATTTTGCGCGGGACGGGAGATATCAAAGCCGTATTGAGAGGCCATGGTCACAAGCTGCGTCATAAACTCGAGCTGTCGCTCCAGATCCTCCAGAAGGCGAATGGTATCCTCGTTCATCTCCCGCTCTCCGATGCGCTTTTTATCCGCACGGCGGGCCGCAATGAGATAATCCATTCCGTAAAGCGGGATGCGGCGGTAGTCGCCTATGATCCTGCCGCGGGCATAGGCATCGGGAAGGCCCGTCAAAACACCCGCATGGCGCGCCTTCTTCATCGTATCGGTATATACGCGGAACACACCTGTATTGTGGGTGGTTCGGTAACGGAATTCGTTCTCGATCCCCTCCCCGATCTCATACCCGTAGGCACGGCAGGCCTGCACCGCATTGCGATAGCCCGCAAAGGGATTGACGGCGCGCTTTAAGGGCTTGTCGGTCTGAAGGCCGACGATGATCTCATCCTCTTTCTTTACGTATCCGGGCTCGAAGGTAAGAAGCGAGGAAACGCGGGAGGTATCCACGTCCAGAACACCGCCCTTTTCGTTTTCCAGAACCAAGAGTCGCTCCACCTCCCCACGAAGGCGAAGGGTGCGCTCCGTCGGTCCCTCCAAAAAGGACTCGTCACCCACATAAGGGGTAACGTTTTGCATCACAAAGTCCCGAACATCGATCTCGTTTTGCCAATTACCACCACGAAAGCCGCGCCAAAAATCCATAGAAAACCTCCACAAAAACAAAAATAGACACCCTGCGGAACAGGATGCCCAGACGGTCGGCAATATAGATCCTTGTTCCCCAATAGTTACTTCTATTATTTCCGTCAGTCGCAAGGACAGTATGATTATACAACACCGCCGCCGTTTTGTCAATTCCACATTTCTTTCAAAAGGCTTTTCTTTTCATCTTGCAATGGGACGAAAAAGGTGATATAATACATAAGATAATGACTTTTTGAAAGGTTATAGACTATGATTTGCGACTCCATTCTGGATGCGATGGGCAACACCCCCATGATCCTGCTTCGCCACCTCGGAGATGAGGACAGCGCACGCATCCTGGTGAAATTCGAGGGATTGAACGTGGGCGGCTCCATCAAAACGAGAACCGCCTTTAACATGATTTTGGATGCGGAAAAGAAGGGGCTGGTCGGCCCCGGCACCGTGATCGTTGAGCCCACCAGCGGCAACCAGGGGATCGGTCTCGCGCTGGTCGGTGCGGTTCGTGGGTATCAGGTCAAGATCATAATGCCCGACTCCGTTTCCGTGGAAAGAAGAAAGCTGGTGGAGCACTACGGCGCAGAGGTAATTTTGGTGCACGACGGTGGCAATATCGGTCTTTGCATCGAGGAATGCCTGGCTCTCGCTCTGAAAATGAAAAAGGAGGACCCCAGGGTCTTCGTTCCTCAGCAGTTTGAAAATCCCGCCAATCCCGCCATCCAGCGTTCTCAGACCGCGATGGAGATCCTGCGGGACGTGGACGGCCAAATCGACGGCTTTTGCTCCGGTATCGGCACCGGCGGCACCATTACGGGAATCGGCGAGGTGCTCAAGAAGCACAATCCCAACCTTACCGTATGGGCAGTAGAGCCCGAAAACGCGGCGATCCTTTCCGGAGGCTCCATTGGCACCCATATTCAGATGGGCATCGGCGACGGGGTCATTCCCGAAATCCTGAACCAAGGGATCATCGATGACGTTTGCATTATCAAGGATGAGGAGGCGCTTCGCGTTTCCAAGGAGCTGGCAAGCCGCGAGGGTATTATGTGCGGCATCTCCAGCGGCACCAACGTTGCGGCGGCCATCCGCCTTGCCAAAAAGCTCGGCAGGGGCAAAACGGTAGTAACCATCCTCCCCGACACCGCAGAGCGGTATTTTTCCACTCCCCTCTTTGAGGACTAATGAAAAGAAAAGCTCCCGATTGGAAGATCGGGAGCTTTTCATTATGCCTCGGTTTGCATCAGCCAAGGGAGATTGAAGACCGCGAGGTGATCCGTTTCCCCCTTGTTATTCTCGTACAGAACATAGATCAGGCCCGCTCGGCTGTCTGCGGCACACTCCACGTAGCCGCCTCGCTCCGCATCAATCACACGAGAAATGGGATAGGTCAAGCCATCGTCAAGGCTGGCGCGCACCGTAACGTTTTTCCGCTCGGTCTGGCAGTTGCAATTGGCAAAAAGCATCAGGTACGGATGGGCACCGTCCTGATAAGAGGTCACGCTGCCGTAGCAGCGGGGATCGGGCAGGTTATAGTCGGGAGCGTACCCCTCCCAGCTCGAATAGCCGCTTCGGCTGTAGGCCTTCACCCGATGGGTACCAAGCTGACGGATATTCAGATGGACTCTTCCGTCGGAGGTCAGAGCCACAGAGGTCTCGTTGGGATTGACAACCTCGGAGCTGTTTCTCAAAAGCTCTCCGATGGCCCAAGTCTCTCCGTTGTCGGTGCTGTAAAGGGTAGATATCTCCGAGGGCTTATGAAAGCTCATCGGCTCGCAAAAGCGCTTTGGCACCATCCAAACGGGGATCACCAGGGTCCCGTCGGGGGTGCATACGCCGTGCCCCGGACCGAGAGCAAAGGCATTGCGGTACTCCGGAAGAGTGGAGCTCGTCGAATCCACGGGCTCCGACCAGGTCAGACCGTCATCGTCGCTGAAGCGACGCAGAACGCGGCCGCCGCAAGTAGCGTAATCCTCACAATACAGAAAGTGAATGCGACCGTTCTTGTCCTGAACCATTACCGGGTTGTTGACTGTGGGACGCTCCTCGGTGCCCTTGGCCAACACAAGCTTCTCCCCAAAGGTCTTTCCGTGATCCTCGGAGCGCTGAAGGAGAACGTCCATCAGGGCCCAGTCGCTCGCTTCCCTTCTGGCCTCGCAATACACCAAAAGAGTTCCCTTTTGGGTCACGATCATCCCGGGGATACGATGATTGGAAAAGGTTTCATTCGGAGACCAAAGCTCCGTCACGTGAAAGAAGGGTTCCAAATCGGTCATAGTCATAAGGATTACCTCGCTTTTTTCAGTCTTTCGTAATGGAAATGGATTTAACGCTTTGTGCGTACTCAGAGGGGGTCATCCCCGAAATGGCCTTGAATCTGCGGGAAAAGTAATGAATGGAGGAAAAGTGAAGCTTTTCGCTGATCTCGGAGAAGTTCAGCCTCTTCTCACGAATGAGGAGCTTAGCACGGTCGATCTTCATTCTCTGAAAATGCTGCATAGCTCCGCAGCCTACCTTGTGCTGGAAGAGCTTTTGCAGTGAGGACTCACTGATAAAGAACTGCTTCTGAATGTCCTCGGAGGAGAGATCCTTCTCAATGTTCTTCTGGAGATACTCGCAGATCTGACGGAGACGCTCCTCGTCCTTTCTTCTGCGCAGGTTCTCCTTCGCGTTTTGCTCAAGCTCTGCCTCGGCGCAGGAAAAACGGCGGATCAGGTGGATGAAAAGGGACTCCAAGCGATTAGAGATAAGTTGCTCGCAGCCGAAAGCGGAATTGCGACGACGGATCAGCTCTTCGGTATACGGATCTCCGAGCGGAGTGGAAAAGGCAAGCACCGCCTCCTCGATGATTCCCGCCATCAGCGCTTTCTCAGAATCGTTACAAGGAAGAACACGCCCTGCGATCTCGTACAGCTCCCTGGAATCCGAAGAAAAGGCAACGATGACAGAGTTAGGTGCATTGTGTCCGTTGCTGCGAACGTTGTGAAATTCCATAGGCTTATGGATAAACAGACTTCCTTGAGGAACGAGGATCTCCTTGGTGTCTGCAGTAATCACAAGCTCATTCTTATCTGCATAGATAAATTCCCAAAAATCGTGCAACTCACCGGAAAATGCAAAATCGACAGTATACTCAAAATAGTGAACGGAAATTACATCCTCAACGCGAAAATCCCTTCTAAGCACTGTCTTTTTATAGTCCATTTTACTTCTCCTCTCCTCAAGGTAGAACAATGGTACCATAAAACCGTAATAAAATCAAGTGTAATTTTTACTGAAAAATGCAAATAATAATGGTAAAAAAAAACATTTATTTCTTTTCAATCCTTCTTTTTTGTGATATAATCCTAAAAAACGCATTGAAAGGTTTTTCTATGAGCAGAAGCATCATCACAAACGCAAACGTCAACGGTATGATTTGCAACATCGTAACAGAGAACGGCAAGATCCTTTCCGTCAACCAAGAAAAGGGCTTGAAGGGAATCGATGCCGATGGACGCAGAGTCGTGCCCGGTATGATCGAGGTACACGCGCACGGATGCATCGGAATGGATGCGCTGGACGGCAATTTTGAGCCAATGTGCGAATTTTTGGCCAAAAAGGGTACCACCACCTGGCTTCCTACCACCATGACCATGGATGCGGAAACGCTGGTGGAGGTGACCCATCAAAAAACAGATTTTCCGGGAACGAGAATCCACGGCTTCCATCTGGAGGGGCCATACATTTCGCCCAAGTACAAGGGGGCACAAAACGAGGATTACATCAAGGCCCCCGACTATGAAGAATTCAGTCGCTTCGGAAACGTGAAGATGATCACCTTGGCTCCCGAGCAGCCCGGAAGTATGGAATTTATCCGTCGCATCACGTCAGAAGGAGTCATCGCCTCCATCGGTCATACGGATACGGATTATGACACCGCAATCGAAGCCATTGAAAACGGTGCCTCGTGCCTCACGCACACCTTCAACGCCATGCAACCCCTGCACCACCGTAAGCCCGGCCCCATC
>JAFVYT010000025.1 GCA_017508505.1 Clostridia bacterium | reverse complement strand
TCTGTTCGTGGGGAGCGATCAGCTTCTTTCCTTTCATACCTGGAAAAACGCGGCCTTTCTTTTGTCCCACGTCACGCTCTGTGCCATGTCCCGGGACGGAGAGAGGGAGGCGATGGAAGGAAAAAAGAGGGAGCTGGAAAAAGAATTTGGTGCCCGCTTATTGCTTTTAAAGAAGAAAGCATATATAATATCCTCGTCCGAGGCTCGCACGGAGCTTTCACGAGAGGGGCTCTCCCTTTCCCTTTCCCCAAAGGTTTCGGAGTACGTGATCCGTCACGGGCTCTACGGTTCCCGGGAGAAGAGGGGCAGGGAACAGGTCTTATCTCTTTTGGAAAGCACCCTTTCCCCGTCCCGCTATTCTCACACTCTTTCTGTGGAGCGGGAATGTGCAAGGCTTTGTGAGCTCCTTTCCTACGAAAGGAAGGAAGCCCTCTGTCTTGCGGCGCTCTTACACGACCGTACCAAGGAGTGGTCGCTGTCCCGTCAGCTTTCCTATTTGGAGGAGCGCTCCCTCCTGACCGATGCGGACCGTGTCTCGCCTGCCGTGCTTCACGGCATTTCCGCCGCGTGCCTTTCCTTGGAGGAGGGGCTTCTGGAGGAGTCGGAGGCCTCGGCCATTCGCTACCACACCACGGGAAGAGCGGGGATGACCCTTGGGGAAAAGATCCTCTATTTTGCGGACTTTATTGAGGAGACCCGTCCTCACGAGGCTTGTCAAGGGATGCGGCACGCCTTCTATCACGCCTTGCCCGAAGGGAAGCGGGAGAGAAGGAAGCATCTTGACAGCTATCTTTTGAAGGTGATGGAAAATACGAGGGATCATTTACAAAATCGAAATCAGGAGATCCACCCCCTCACTCTGGAGGGGATTCGGGCTCTGAAAGAAAGGATAAAAAATGACAGCCATTGAAAAGGCCCTGAAGGCCGCTGCCGTTCTGGATGAAAAGAAGGGACGTGACGTGAAGGTTTTGAAGGTGCGGGAGGAAACGGTCATCACCGACTATTTCGTCATTGCCACCGCCACCTCCTCCACCCACCTGAAGGCTCTTTGCGACGAGGTGGAGTACCGCCTGCGCGAGGAGGACGGCGTTACCGCCGACCGTGTGGAGGGATATCAGAGCTCGGGATGGATTCTGGTGGACTTCGGAGACGTGATCGTTCACATCTTCGATGCCAACGGAAGGGAATTCTTCAAGCTGGAAAAGCTTTGGAGCGGCGCTGAGAGCGTCGACTTTGTTCCCAAGGAAGACTAAAATCCGATTCAATCGGTATCATAAAGATAAGAGGAAAAGAACATGGAATACAATTTCAAAGAAACAGAAAAGAAATGGCAGGATATTTGGGACGAAAAGGGTACCTTTGCCGTAGGCTGTGACTACTCCAAGCCCAAGTTTTATGCCTTGGTGGAATTTCCTTACCCCTCGGGTCAGGGCCTCCACGTGGGTCACCCCCGTTCCTATACGGCGCTGGACATCGTCTGCCGCAAGAAGAGACTGCAGGGCTTTAACGTGCTCTATCCCATGGGCTGGGACGCCTTCGGCCTTCCCACGGAGAACTTTGCCATCAAAAACCACATCCACCCCTCCATCGTAACGGAAAAGAACGTGGCTCACTTCAAGGAGCAGCTCAAGTCCTTGGGCTTTTCCTTCGACTGGACCCGTGAGATCAACACCACCGATCCCGATTATTATAAGTGGACCCAGTGGATCTTCCTTCAGCTCTTCCGCGAGGGACTTGCCTATAAAAAGGAAATGGCCGTCAACTGGTGCCCCTCCTGCAAGTGCGTGCTTGCCAACGAGGAGGCCGCGGGCGGCGTCTGCGAGCGCTGCGGCAGTGAGGTCGTGCGCAAGGTCAAGAGCCAGTGGATGCTCAAGATTACCGATTATGCGGAAAAGCTCCTCAGTGGTCTGGACGACGTCAACTTTATTGAGCGTGTCAAGACCCAGCAGAGAAACTGGATCGGTCGCTCCACCGGTGCGCAGGTGAAGTTCAATACCACCGCAGGGGACGTTCTGGAGGTCTACACCACCCGTCCCGATACCCTCTTCGGCGCAACCTATATGGTAATGGCCCCCGAGCACGCCATGATCGAAAAGTGGCAGGATCGCCTCGAGAATATGGACGAGATCGTAGCCTATCGGGAAGCCGCCGCCAGAAAGAGCGACTTTGAAAGAACCGAGGTCGTGAAGGAGAAGACCGGCGTCAAACTCCTCGGAGTCAAGGCCGTCAATCCCGTCAACGGAAAGGAGATCCCCATCTTCATTTCCGACTACGTGCTGGCCTCCTACGGCACCGGTGCCATTATGGCGGTGCCCGCTCACGATGAAAGAGACTATGACTTTGCCAAGGTCTTCGGCCTGCCCATCATCGAGGTGGTCAAGGGCGGCGACGTGGAAAAGGAAGCCTTCGTGGACTGTGCCACGGGCGTGATGACCAACTCCGGCTTTCTTGACGGGCTTTCCGTGGAGGAGGCAAAGGGTAAGATCATCGCTTGGCTTACGGAAAACGGCGTAGGAGAAAAGAAGGTCAACTATAAGCTCCGCGACTGGGTCTTCTCCCGTCAGCGCTATTGGGGTGAGCCCATCCCGATTGTACATTGTCCTCATTGCGGAGCCGTTCCGCTTCCCGAGGATCAGCTTCCTCTGGTGCTCCCCGAGGTGGACTCCTACGAGCCTACGGAAACGGGCGAATCTCCCCTTGCCAAGATGACCGATTGGGTCAATACCACCTGTCCCTGCTGCGGCGCTCCCGCTCTGCGCGAGACGGATACCATGCCTCAGTGGGCCGGCTCCTCCTGGTATTTCCTCCGTTACATCGATCCCCACAACACCGACGCCATTGCCTCCAAGGAGGCGATGGAGTATTGGCTCCCCGTTGACTGGTACAACGGCGGTATGGAGCACACCACCCTCCACCTGCTTTACAGCCGCTTCTGGCACAAGTTCCTCTACGACATCGGTGCCGTCACTTCTCCCGAGCCTTATGCCAAGCGTACCAGCCACGGTATGATTCTGGGCGAGAACGGGGAAAAGATGAGCAAATCCCGCGGCAACGTGGTCAACCCCGACGACATTGTCAACGAATACGGTGCCGATACCATGCGTCTGTATGAAATGTTCATCGGCGACTTCGAAAAGGCCGCTCCCTGGAACTCCGCCTCCATTAAGGGTTGTAAGAGATTCTTGGATCGCGTTTGGGCTCTGCAGGAGCACGTGGTCGAGGGCGGCATCCGTCCCGAGCTGGAGAGCAACTTCCACAAGACCATCCGCAAGGTCACCGAGGACATCGAGGGCCTGAAGATGAACACCGCCATCGCCGCGATGATGGCCCTTCTCAACGATGTTGCCGCAACGGGCAGCATCACCCGTGAGGAGCTGGGCATCTTCATCGTCCTTCTCAATCCCTTCGCACCTCATATGACCGAGGAGATGTGGGTTGCAGGCGGCTTTGACGGTATGCTCAACGAGACCTCGTGGCCCCTTTACGACGAGGCAAAGTGCGTGGATGCCACCGTGGAGATCGCCATTCAGATTTGCGGCAAGGTCAGAGCCAAGATGAACATCGCCGCAGATGCCAAGGCCGAGGACGTCATCGCCGCCGCCAAGGCCGAGGAGACCATCGCAGGCCTTCTGGCGGGCAAGAGCGTCATCAAGGAGATCTACGTTCCCGGAAAGCTCGTCAACATCGTTGCAAAATAAAGAACCTCTGAAAGTAAATTGCCCGTCCTGAAGCGGGACGGGCAATTTCTTTTTGTTTTTTGTATAAATTTGGGAAAAACTTATTGACATGGATGCCTTTTTCGGATATAATACCTTTTAGTCTTATAGACTGGTTTGTTTTATCTCTTCGCTATGTGCAAAGGGAGGGAAAAAGATGGCAGAAGTTAGAGTTAAAGAAAACGAATCACTCGATAGTGCTATTCGCAGATTTAAGCGCCAGTGCGCCAGAAGCGGAGTGCTCAGCGAGCTTCGTAAGCGTGAATGCTACGAGAAGCCCAGCGTAAAGCGCAAGAAGAAGTCTGAAGCTGCAAGAAAGCGCAAGTACAAATAAGTTTGCGGGATAGCGCAACACGGCATTTTTTGCCGTTCCTTGCCTGACCGGCAGGATGTAATGCCAATTCCGACCACGGCGTGGGAGGAATTGGCTTTTATACTTTTTCGCATCAGAGTATTATGGAGGAAATTATGAATCAGATCAAAGTCGGTATCATCGGTGCCACCGGTATGGTGGGACAGAGATTCATCACCCTTTTGGAAAATCACCCCTATTTTCAGATCGTAGGCCTTTACGCCAGCGCCCGCAGCGCAGGAAAGAGCTACGGTGAGTCCGTGGAGGGCCGTTGGAAGATGGCAACTCCCTTGTCCGAGAAGATCGCGGCTATGCCCGTGTACGACGCCGCCGATATCCCCGCCATTGCCAAGGCCGTGGATATGGTATTCTGCGCCGTCAATATGCCCAAGGAGGAGATCCGCGTTTACGAGGAGGCTCTTGCCAAGGCGGAGATCCCCGTGGTCTCCAACAACAGCGCACACCGTATGACCCCCGACGTTCCCATGATCATTCCCGAGGTCAACCCTCAGCACGCGGACATCATCCCCCTGCAGAGAAAGAGACTCGGCACCACCCGCGGCTTCATCGCCGCAAAGCCCAACTGCTCCATTCAGAGCTACGTTCCCCTGATCCAGCCCTTGATGGAGTTTGAGCCCACCGAGATCTTCGTTACCACCTATCAGGCCATCTCCGGCGCAGGTAAGACCTTCAAGGAATGGCCCGAAATGCTGGATAACATCATCCCCTTCATCGGCGGTGAGGAGGAAAAGAGCGAGAAGGAGCCCCTGAAGGTATGGGGCAAGGTGGAAAATGGGGAGATCCGTCACAACGCCTCCATCAAGATCAGCGCCCAGTGCCTGCGCGTGCCCTGCACCGACGGACATATGGCCGCCACCTTCATCCGCTTTGCCAAAAAGCCCACCAAGGAGCAGATCCTTGCCAAGTGGAAGGAGTACAAGTCCGTACCTCAGGAGCTGGCTCTTCCCGGTGCACCCAAGCAGTTCATCACCTATTTTGAGGAGGACAACCGCCCTCAGACCGGCCTTGACCGTATGACCGAAAACGGTATGGGCATCTGTGCGGGCAGACTGCGTGAGGATCCCATTTACGACTATAAGTTCGTCGGTCTTTCCCACAACACCCTCCGCGGTGCCGCAGGCGGCGCTGTGGAAATGGCGGAGCTTCTCTTCCGTTTGGGATACTTTGACAGATGAATATCCCCCTTGCGGAGCGTGTCCGACCCCAAAGCTTTGACGAGGTTTCGGGTCAGAAGCACATCCTCGGGGAAAAAGGCCCCTTAAAGCGGCTTTTGGATTCGGGAAACCTGACCAATATGATCTTCTACGGCCCCTCGGGGGTAGGGAAGACCACCGTTGCAAATCTCGTGGCGGGGATGGCAGGCCTCCCCTTCCGCAAGCTCAACGCCACCACCTCTGCGGGAAAGGACATCAAGGAGGTTCTTGCGGAGACCGAGGGCCTGGACGGGATGAACGGTATCGTCCTTTATCTCGACGAGATCCAGTACCTCAACAAAAAGCAGCAGCAGACCCTTTTGGAATACATTGAGGACGGGCGGGTCACCCTCATTGCCTCCACAACGGAAAACCCCTATTTTTACGTGTATAAGGCGATTCTGTCCCGCTGTGCCGTGTTTGAATTCAAGGAGCTTTCTCCCGACGACGTGATCGACGCCCTGCTTCGCGGGCTGGACTTTATGAATCGGGAAAGCGGCGCGGCGAAAAAGGCCTCTCCCGAGGCACTCCGACACATTGCCACCGCCTCCGGCGGTGACGTGCGCGCCTCTCTGAATTTTTTGGAGCTTTGCTACTACATCGCCGAGGAGGAGATCACCCTTGAGGATGCCGTCCTTTGCGGTCAAAGAAATCTGAATGCCTACGACTGAAGCGGGGACGACAAGTACGAGCTTTTGTCCGGTCTTCAGAAGTCCATTCGCGGGTCCGATCCCGACGCCGCGATCTTTTATCTGGCAAGCCTTCTGGAGGCGGGAGATCTGCAGGGCGCCTGTCGCCGTCTGATGGTCATCGCCTCGGAGGATATCGGCCTTGCTTATTCCCAGGCCGCCGTCGTGGTCAAATCCTGCGTGGATTCCGCCCTGATGCTCGGTATGCCCGAGGCCAGAATTCCGCTGGCCCACGCCGCGATCCTGCTTGCCACCTCCCCCAAGTCCAATTCTGCTTATATGGCCTATGCCGCCGCGGCAGAGGACATCGGCAAGGGGCTCGGTCGGGACATCCCCTCCGCCCTGAAGAACAATCACTTCTTCGGAGTCGGGGACAAGAAGAACCCTTATCTCTATCCCCACGATTATCCCTTCCATTACGTTCCCCAGCAGTATCTGCCGGACGATCTGAAGCATCGCCGCTATTACGAATACGGGGAGAACAAGGCCGAGGCCGCCGCCCGTGCCTATTGGGAGAAGATCAAAAAATAAGACAAAAAGGGGATGT
>JAFVYT010000024.1 GCA_017508505.1 Clostridia bacterium | reverse complement strand
TCTCGTGACTTGCATTTTCTTTTTTTCTTGGTATAATGGTGGAGAGGTGATACTGTGACAAAAGAGGATCTTGTAGCCTATTTTTCCCCCATTACTCCCGAGGAGCGGGAGCTGCTTTCGGGGAATCGGCTCGACCGCGCCCGTTACAGCGAGGGGGACGGGAGTGTCGTCAATGCCAAAAAGCTTCTGGAAAAGGGAAAGCTGATCACCCTTCGCAGCCACACCCGCTTTGTGCATTTTCCCGAGCACACCCACGACTACGTGGAGGCGGTGTATATGCTCCGAGGCACGACCTGCCATCGGATCAACTCCCGCAGGATCCTTTTGCGGGAGGGCGAGCTTTTGTTTTTGGGAAAAAACGCCCGTCAGGAGATCGAGCCCTGCGGCCGAGAGGACGTCGCCGTCAATCTGATCATTCTTCCCGCCTTTTTCCAAAAGAGTCTGGAGGCGCTGGGAGCGGAGGATACCCCCGTGAAGGGCTTCCTTTTGGACAATCTCTTCGGCACGGGGGGTGCGGGATATCTGCATTTTTGCATTTCCGAGGTTCACACCCTGCAAAACCTGCTGGAGAATCTCATCGTGACCCTTCTGTCCGATCCCCCCAATAAGCAGAGCATCGCCCGCACCACCATGGCGCTCATTTTTATGGAGCTGATGGGGCATACGGACAAGCTCTCCGCTCCCTCCGGGGAGCACGCCATCCTCACGGAGGTCTACCGCTATCTGGAGGAAAATTATCGCGACGGCACCCTTTCGGACTTGGCACGGCTTTTGCATCTGGACCCGTCCCATCTGAGTCGCTTTTTGCACCGTGCTACCGCCAAGACCTTCACGCAGCTGATTCAGGAGCGCCGCCTTGCCCAGGCCGTCTGGCTGCTGGAGAATACCCGCCTTCCCGTGGAGGAGATCGCGCTCCTTTCCGGCTATGAGAACAAAAGCTATTTTTACCGTCTGTTCACCGCCCGCTACGGCACCTCCCCAAAGCAATACCGCCAAAGCTCGCCCCGATGAAAAAAGTCCTTTTTCCCTTGGGGAAGGTTGACAGAAAAGAACGATATTTGTATAATATTTCCGTATTTTGAAAAAGTGAAGAGGAGAGAGCAAATGGCGATCTTTCGATGCAAAATGTGCGGCGGTGCCCTCGAGGTCCAACAAGAGGAAAGGGTGGCCACCTGCGAATACTGCGGCACCTGTCAGACCCTCCCGAAATTGACGGATGACAGAAGGAATGCCCTTTACGAGCGTGCCAATCAGTTCCGCCGTGTCAACGACTTTGATAAGGCGGAGGCTCTTTACGAGCAGATCCTTTCGGAGGATACCACCGACTCCGAGGCCTACTGGTCTCTGGTGCTTTGCCGCTACGGCATCGAGTACGTGGAGGACCCCCGTACCAAGCGCCGCATTCCCACGGTCAACCGTGCCCAGTACACCTCCGTTTTCGACGATGCCAACTACCGGTTTGCCCTGCAGTATGCCGACGCGGAGCAGTGCGCAATCTACGAGGAGGAGGCACGGACCATCAACGAGATCCAAAAGCGTATTCTTGCCATTTCTCAGAAGGAGGAGCCCTTCGACGTCTTCATTTGCTATAAGGAGAAGGACGATTCCGGTAAGCGCACCCCCGACTCCGTTTTGGCCATGGACCTGTATCACCAATTGACCCGCGAGGGCTACAAGGTGTTTTTTGCCCGTGTGACGCTGGACAGCAAATTGGGCGAGGCCTACGAGCCCTATATCTTCGCCGCTCTTCACTCTGCCAAGGTGATGGTGGTGCTGGGCACCAAGCCCGAGTATTTTCAGGCCGTTTGGGTCAAGAACGAGTGGAGCCGCTTTTTGCATCTGATCGGGGAAGGGGAGGAAAAGAGCCTCATCCCCGCCTATAAGGACTTCGACCCTTATAATCTGCCCGAGGAGTTTTCTCACCTTCAGGCTCTGGATATGTCCAAGCTCGGCTTTATGCAGGATCTGGTCTACGGCATCGGCAAGATGGTGAAAAAGGAGGAGCCCGCTCCTGCCGCCGCCTCTTATGCCCCCGCCTCTGCGGTCACAAGCGGCATCGAGCCCCTCCTGAAGCGTGCTCACATCTTTTTGGAGGATGGGGATTTCGACGGTGTCGAGGAATACTGCGAGAAGGTGCTGGATCTGGATCCCGAGTGTGGCAAGGCCTATTTCTATAAGCTTCTGGCAGAGCTGAAATTGACCGAGGACGAGGAGCTTTTGCGGTGCAAGGTCGATTTCGAGCAGAACACCAATTATAAAAAAGCCCTCCGCTTCGGAGATGCATCCCTTGCCTCCTTCTTAAAGGATGCGGCAAACGCGGTTTTCGAGAATCGCAGAGTCGACCTTTACGACGAGGCAGCCGAGGAGATGGAGGCTGCCTACGACTCCGCCACCTACCTGCACGCAAGGGATCTTTTCCGCAAGCTCGGGGTCTTCCGCGATTCCGAGGTGATGGCCGCCCGCTGTGAGCAGCTCGCTCGGGAGGTCACCCTGGAGAACGCCTATCAAAAGGCGGAAAAGCTCTTTTCCTCCGAGAATGAAAAGGACGTTTGGGCCGCCAAGAGCGCCTTCGAGTCTCTCGGAGGCTATCGGGATGCCGCCACCCGCGCGCTCCTTTGCGACGAGCGCGTCAGCGCCCTTCGTGCCGCCGAGGAGAAAAAAGTGACCGATGCCATCGAGGAGGCCTTTGTGTTCATTCGGGATAAGCGCTTTGCCGAAGCAAACGAGGTGCTGACCCGTGCCAAGGGCAAGGTTTCCCACCACGTCAACTATTACATCGCCCGCCTTCTGATCAACTACCGCTGCAGGGACGAGGCGGAGCTTGCCAAGCAGCCCGTCTGCGGCGAGGCGAAGGATCTTTCCGGAAATCCCTATTTTCAGAAGATTATGGAGCTGGGTGATATTGCCACCGTCGAGCGCTTCCGTCAGATCGAGCGGAAAATGCAGCAGGTCAAGGCGGCCTGGAGGCCCATCGGCTGGCTCTCGGGAATCGGGTATCTGGCGCTTTCCGCCCTGCCCGTTCTGATGCGCTCGTATCTGAATCTGGAATTGAGCTTTTTGCCCGATCTGCTTCTCACCTGCGCTCCGATGCTGATCTATCTTTTGGTCACAAAGCTTTTTGCAGGAGCCAATATGTACGCCCCCGCCTCCTACTATATGGCCTTCGGCTTTGTTTCCGTGGTGACGGACGTGATCATTATGATTGTGACGGGAACGGGGAATCTCTTCTTCTCCTATTTGGGCAACAAGGTCATCCACGCCATCATCTGGTTCTGCGGTGTGGTGATCCTTCCCTTTGAAAACTACGGCGACGACCTGAACAAATAAAAATAACAAACGACCGACTGTCTTGTCGGTCGTTTGTTATTTTTCGTAAGGTCTCTTGCTTCGGGTCATTCCTAAAATATAGTCGGTGCTGGTTTGGTAAAGCCGCGCCAGACGGATCAAAACGTCGGTGGGCAGATCCCGCAGTCCTCGCTCGTAGCGGTTGTATTGGGACTGCTTCATTCCCAAAAAATCCGCCACCCTTTGCTGGGTGAGATCGTGGTCCTCCCGCAATTCACGGAGCCGAGGATAGTAATTGTCCACCGTTCCACCACCCTTCGTTTATAACTGTTCGGTATTGACAGTTTAGCATAAAAGTGGTATCATAACACCAGATATAACCACTTGGTTATAATGGGTCGAATCTGAGATTTTGATTCAAAAACGGAGTGTATTTCATTTACAAAAGAAAGATAAACAATGAAAATAACAGAAAATAACGGCAATTGGAACGGAGCGGATGAGGTTTTGGAAGTGGTGCTTTTGACTTTGCCTGAGGCGAAGCACTTTTCTCTTTCCGATGTGTGTAAGCGCTTTGAGTCCTTTTTTTCCATGCTTTTTGCCATGAAGGAGGAGTCGGAGCGTCGCCGTACGGCCTGTCGTGCCGCAGCGACGGTTTGTGAGCACGCCGCGGGATTGCTTTCCGATACGACGGAGCAGCTGCTTTGGCAGAAGACGGCCACCTGGCTTGAGACCTACGGGATTCTCGCCGCAGGGCATTTTGCGATGGAGGACGGCGAGTGGAAGCACTACGCCCTCTGGCCCCTAAAAAAGGCGCTGGAGATTCGCAGGGAGTACCGTGCCCGCTTTGAGACCGATCTTTTCGACGGAGACGACGGTGATGCCCTTTCTGCTTTTATCCGTCGCTTTGATCCTGATTTTGAATGAACCGAAAGGTTAGGGGATGTAAAAAAAGCGCAGACCGCCTATTCCTATAAAACAAAAGGGATTCTTTGGAATAAAACGTCCGAAGAATCCCGTTTTTTGATAAAAATAAAAAAAACGCATTTTTTGCTACGAACAAACTTCGCCACTCGACG
>JAFVYT010000023.1 GCA_017508505.1 Clostridia bacterium | reverse complement strand
CGTCGAGTGGCGAAGTTTGTTCGTAGCAAAAAATGCGTTTTTTTTATTTTTATCAAAAAACGGGATTCTTCGGACGTTTTATTCCAAAGAATCCCTTTTGTTTTATAGGAATAGGCGGTCTGCGCTTTTTTTACATCCCCTTTTTCATAGCTTGTCCCTGAAATAGCGGAAGGCACCGGGAATGGCGCAGGAGGAGAGGATCTGCTCCTTGGTAAACCACTCCAACCCCTCGGTCTGATTCTCCAATTCCACCCGAAAGCCGCGCATCTCCCACTCCAAATGGGTGAAAATATGACGGGCAGAGCCAATGGAGACAAGGCTCACGGGCTCCATTCCCGCAGCCCGCAGGGCCTCGGCGGCCTCGGCACGGGTCAGGTGCCCCTCCAGATGGAAGAATTCCCACATCCCCGCAAGAAGACCGCCCTCACCCCGCTTGCGCAGGGCAAAAAAGTCCCCACAGGAAAGGAGAAACACGGTCATCTTGACCTTTTTTCTTTCCTTTTTCGGGCTTTTAAAGGGAATCCGCTCCCACGAGCCATCCGCCCCCGCACGGCAAAGAGACCGCAGAGGACACACGGAGCAAAGAGGCGCACCGTTGGGGATGCAGATCCGCTCCCCGATCTCCATAATGCCCTCGGTAAGAAGGGCGGCAGAGTCTCCCTCGGGGTAAACCTCGGAAAGAAGCGCGGTGAAGCGCTTTTTCGTGGCGGGGAGGGCAACGTCGGAATCATCCCCCATCACACGGGCCAAAACCCGCAGAACGTTCCCGTCCACAGCGGGCTCGGATCTGCCGTAGGCGATGGAGGCAATGGCCCCCGCCGTGTACTCCCCGATGCCGGGGAGCGTGCGCAGAAGCGCCGCCTCCCGCGGGAGCTCTCCCCCGAAATCCGCCACGATCCGCTCCGCCGCGCGCTTCAGGTTCCGCGCACGGGAATAATATCCCAGCCCCTCCCAAAGCTTGAGGAGCTGATCCTCAGGGCAGGCGGCAAGGGCGGAAACGTTGGGCAAAAGAGAAAGGAAGCGATGATAATACGGAATAACCGCCTCAATGCGGGTCTGCTGCAGCATAATCTCGCTGATCCAAATACGATAGGGATCCCGCCCCTCGCGCCAAGGCAGCACTCTTCCGTTTTCCGCAAAATAGGCCACCACCGCAGATACAAAGCCCTTGGGTATCATCTCCTTGCCCTCCTTTTTTTGTTTTTTTCCATTGTACCACAAAAAACGCGCTCCGTCACCCCCCGCTCACGGGATTTTTCCCAAGGGGAAACATTTTTTTCAAAACATCTTGATTTTTGCCAATGCTTATGCTAAAATAAGCCTTGCGCCGGAATGATGGAATTGGCAGACGTGCTGGACTCAAAATCCAGTGGTAGCGATACCGTGCGGGTTCGACCCCCGCTTCCGGCACCAGAAAAGAACCCACATTTGTCTTTGACAAGTGTGGGTTCTTTTTTCATGATCCGGTTTCCTCGTAAGGGAAGTATATTGAGAATGATTTTTTATAATTCTCGGACCTTTTGTCCCAAATCGATCATAGCTTCCTCGATTCGCTCACCGGCAAAGTAGTCGTAAAAGCCGGCGTCCACCTCGTATCCCTTTAACAGATAACCCTGCTTTGTGGCGACATAGCAAATACCGCCGTTTGTCAATTCTACGCAAAGGGTCCTCGGTCCCATCCGCTCCTTTAAGTCGAGCTGATATTCGCAGAAAAGCTCTGCGGGATTGGTGACGAAGGTGATATTGCCTATTTGGATGGCGTGGACGGGAACCTCCTCATAGGCTCCGAGTTTCCATTTATCCATCAGGTTTCGCACCTTGTTGGCATAGGCTTTTTTTGATACGTTCAAGGCAAAGAAGGCATCCCGATCCTGTTCCAAAAGGGCGAAGATCTCATCGGATTTTTTTCGATCCTCCTCTGTTACCTCTCTGAGGTCGATCCTTACCTTGGAGGATAGCAAACGGATGCGGTCGGTATCCTCTTCCTCGCGGGTCAGGGAGATCATACGGATCACGTCGCCCGCCAGGGCTTTGCCGATCCGCTCGGTGCCGCGGATCCCTTTTGCCCAATCTGCATCGTTTTCGTGATCCCGAGGAGTCAGGTTGCCCGCACAGCCCTGAAGAAACATAACGGGAACGTTTTCTCCATAGACCTGCTGGAGGGTTCTTCGCAAAACGCCCGGATAATCCGAGGAGGTGACCTTCAAGCCGTATAAAAGAGAAGGGTGTGCAGAGTAATGGACTAAAATACCGCGGATTTCTCCCTCTTTCTGGAACCAGATGGCTTGCAGCTGGGGATCCTCGGGTCCCTCCTTCATCAGCCGTCCGGGAAAGCCCTTACCGCCGGGGTGCATTCTGCTGATTCCCGTATCCATCAGATACCGTCTGTTGTGGGTGCAAGCCTTTTCCTCGCAGGTAGCGTAGGAATAGGTCACCTGCTCCGTATCGTTCCACGCTGCGACTCCGGCACGGCACGCTACGTCCCAAAGCTTATCGAAATAGGAAAGGTCTCCTGTGGGAAAATAGGGGGAAATGCTGGCGCGAGCGGTGGGACCTGTGTGATTGTGGGTGGCTGAGATCAAAATATGGTCGAAGGGGACGCCCGTTTCCTGCGAGATCATATTCCGCACGGTGTCGGCGTCCGTTTCTACCACGCGGGCTACGTCAAGGGAAACCCAGATGAAGCTATCTTCTCCGCTTTTGACGGCCCAAGCGGTGGCGTAAAGAGGCGTGTGAAATTCTGTTTCGGATTTAAGGTAGTTCGTAAAGGTACCGCCGATTCGGTAATCGAAAGCATCGTCAAAGCGAATCTGTGAAAAGCCGCAAAGCACAGGGACCTCCTTGAAATCAAATCTTTTTTTCATTATAGAAGAAAAAAATTTCTTTGTCAATTGGAATTGCTCTGTCGTTTTTCTTGTAAATCGTGATATTTCATGATACAATAAGGAAAAAATGAGGGGAGGGGAAGGACTTGATACCGAAGGGGTTTGTTTCCTTGGTCGTGAATTATTTTGAAAAGGAAGGTAGAGTGCTTCCCTGGCGCAAGGGGCGGGATCCGTATCGCATCTGGATCAGCGAGATTATGCTTCAGCAAACCAGGATCGAAGCGGTGATTCCTTACTATCATCGCTTTTTGGAGAATTTGCCCGACGTTTTCGCCCTTGCCTCCTGCCGAACAGCAAAGGAAAACACAAAATAACAAAGCCCGTCTAACAAAGAAACTCCCGAAGCTATATGCCTCGGGAGTTTTTTGGTCAATTTACGCAAAGCAATGCAACGTTGCCGCTGTCGCGGGTGATGGCGCCTTCAAGGGATCACAGCAGGTTGAAAAAGGTATTGCTCAGAACGAGATTGTCCACGCAGGAAAAGTCCGGCCAGGTCATAGGCTTTTTCAGGGCGTCCATACGGGCGGCGTATTTGGTGGGGATTTCGGAATAGGGCACGTGGGCAAAGTGGCAATCGTTGAAATACACGTTTTCCACGTGGCAATCGGCTCTGCCCTTGATGCGAGGCATTTTGGCTCCGCTTGCGTGGATGCCACTGAAGTATATGTTTCGAATGGCCTTGCATCGGCAATGCTCCTCGATCTCTACGCGCACGGGAAAGCTGTAGCAGCGATCGATGATGATATTGGAAAAGGAAATGTTCTCGATGAAGCTGTCCTCCACCCCCTGATCGCTCATACGGTGCGGTGCGGTATTCCCCGGGAGGCGAATGCAAATGGGCATGGAGCTATGGGTGATCGTCAGGTTGGAAAAGGTCATATTGCGCATCACGCCGTCGTCGATATAGCCGATGCGCACCCCGCAGGTGTGGCTGGTCAGGTTGCAATTGGTGACGGTGATCCTCTCGCAGGGGGTCGGACGGTGCAAAAGACTCGAAAGGGCGCGAATGACGATGGAGTCGTCGCCGCTTGTAATATTACAATTGGAGATATTGACGTCGGTGCAGCAGTTGATGTGGATGCCGTCGTTGTTGGGGATGTCCACCGCCGAGCGGATCTGCACCCGATCGAAGCGGACGCAGGTGCAGTCGCAGATCCAGTAGCCCCAGCCGCCGAACTGATTGACCATAGAAACATCCTCCACCAAAACGTTGGTGCAGCCGATGAAGAACACCACTCTGGCAGGGGCAAGGCTGGTGATGCGGGGATCCAGATTGTGGGGGTAGGTGCCCACGTGGTTGATCGATCCCTCCAAGGGGACAAAATCCGCGGGAAGCGGGATCTTTTTGTGAAGGTAGGACATATGAGGACGATTCGCCATTTCCTCCTCGGTCATAGGAACCACGTAGGCCTCTCCCTGACAGTCGATCTTACCCCGACCGGTAATGGCAATATCCTCACAGTTTTCCGCGTAGATCATACAGCGCCGATTAAAGCGCGGTGCAAACTCCGTTTTCCAGACGTCGGTCTCGATCTCGGGAAAGTCCTGATAATCCGTGGAGCCCAGCAAAACGGAATCCCGCTCAAGGTGCAGGTCCACTCCCGATCTCAAATCGATCCTGCCGCAGAGATAGCGGCCTCCCTCCAGAATCACGCGACCGCCGCCGTGTGCGGCGCAATGGTCGATAGCGGCCTGTATGGCCGCGGTGCTCAGGGTCTTGCCGTCCCCCACGGCACCGAAGTCCTTGACGTTGCAGTTTATCATTTGTCTCTCTTTCTTTTTTATTCCTTTTATTATTTCTTTCCGAATCTCAATCCTCTCCGATGGCGGCGACCTTCTCCAGCTCCTCGGCCTTTTCCTTTGTCACCCGTAGGGTCGCATATTCGTAGGTATAGACCGCATTCTGGCCGTAGCGATCCAAATAGGTCTCGGACAGGAGATTTCCCTTTTCGTCGTAGGTGTAATTCACCTGCTCCACCATATCTCCCTCTGCAAACCATTTCGACTCGGAAAGCTTTCCTGCGTCATTATACGTGTAGGAGCGCTTCTCCACCTCAAGCCCGTCCGCAAGGGTTCTTTCCTCAAGGCAATTTCCCTTTTCATCATAGGTAAAGACCGTGTGGGAGACCTCTTCCCCGATGTAGTAGTAATGCTCCTCGGTCTTATTTCCCTTGTCGTCGTAGAGGTAGACGTATTTGCCCTCCTCCAATTCATAGGAGGTGTAGAGCTCTTGGACGAGATTCCCCTTGTCGTCATAGGCATAGATCGTGGCGTTGACCTCCAGGTCGTCCTTGACGTACGACTCCCGGAGAAGCCTCCCCTCGGCGTCAAACTCCCGCAGGTTTTTGCCGTTTTCCGCACCGTTTTCGTAAAAGGCCTCCTCCACGGGCTCCTCAAAAGCCTCGTAGCGGTAATGGATCCGCGTCTTTTCCTCCCCGTCCCTGCGGTGGGTCAGGGTGAGCATACGGCCGTTTTCGTCATAGGTGTAAAAGACCTCGTTCTTTTCTCCCATAACGTAGTTCGTCCAGCTTAAAGCGTTGCCGTTCTCATCATAGGTATATTCGCTTCTGTCCTTTTCCTTCCCCTCGGCATAGTCTACACTCGTCAGGCGATTTCCCTTTTTGTCATAGGTATACTCGCTGCGGCTCAGCTCCTTTCCGTCGGAGAGCTCTCTGGCCTCCAGAAGGTTGCCTTTTTTGTCATAGGTATAGACCAGCTCCCAGGAGCCTGTAGAATTGCGGACGGGAACGCTCGCGTCCACCTTTTCACTGTCGGGAACGGTGTCCTCCTCTTCCGTGACCTCAGTCAGGGTCGCGCAGGTCTCCTCGGTCCCCGTTTCCGCGGGGGTGCAGGCAGAGAATAAGGATACGGTCAAAAGACAAACGAGAAATAGGGTCAAGATCCGTTTCATTCGTTGTTCTCCTTTGTTTTTTATATGCCCATTATAAAAAAAATCCTTTTTTCTGTCAACGAAAAAAAGTCCTTTACAAAAAGGGAAAAAGCGTGTAAGATGAAAAAAAACACGGGGAGGAAGGAAAATGGAGCCGAAGGATTACGTTTTGCGTGCCATTGAGGGGGAATACGCCTACCTTTCCGATCTGTCGGGGAAATGCACCGAGGACGTTTTCATCGCCTTGGCCCTTTTGCCTGCGGGCTCGGACGTGGGAAGCCACCTGCATTACGAAATGTTTGAATACACACTGATCGGGTAAAAAAGCGTCGAAGGGACGCTTTTTCTTTTGGGAAATAAAGCGTTTCATTTTGGCAGAAAAGTGTATTTTCATTCGTTTTCCTCTGTGGTATGATGGGGTCAAGCTCGAAGAAACGGGAGGCTCTTTTGGATGAAAGAGAATCATAATCGGTATTTCTTGCAGAATATTTTATACAGCACCGCCAATATGATGATAGCGGGCTCTGTCGTTCAGGGCTTTTTATTGGAAAGCGGCGTGAACGAGAGTGTTGTCACCTGGTATCTCTCCTTGGTGCAGATCATTCAGGTTTCGGTGATGATGGGCTTCTCCCTGGTCATCGATCGGATCCGCAACGTCATCCGTGCCTTTGCCCTATCGATGCTCTGTCAGACGGTACTCTTCTTTTCTCTGATCCTTTTGTGTCTGTTTCAGGGGATCCCCGTCACCGAAAAATACCTTTTGGTCTTTTCCGCAGGGATCATCACGAACGTTTCCATGGCCATCCACAACGTCCTTCTTTATAAGTCCCCTTACCTCATTCTGGATATGTCCGACTATGCCCGTCTTACGGGGACCATCGGCGTAGCCGTGGGGGCCGGGTGCATCGTGGTTTCGGCGGCGATGTCCTTCTTCCTTTCCCGCTTTGAATATTACGTCACGATGCTATGCTTCTTTCTCGTCGGTGTGGCAGCCCTTTTCGGCTCCTTTCTCCTGACGTGCCGGTATAAGGTGTCAGAGGGAGGCGAGGAGAATGCGCCGAAGCGCATCACCGCCAAAAAGGCGGGGCTCTTTCGCTACCGCCCCTTCACGCTTCTGATCCTCCCCAATCTCTTTCGCGGCTTTTGCGCGGGGATTCTCACCGTGGCAATGACCGTCGGGCATATAGAGGGTGTCACCGAAAGCTCCTCCGGTGCGGTGCTGACTCTTCTTCTGCAGATCGGAAACGTGCTCAGCAGCCTGATTTATGCACTCCTTGCCCGAAGGGCAAAAAACAGCTCGATGATCCTTCTTTCCTCCGGGGCGCTTCTCCTGTTTATGCCCGCAATGCTCATAAAGCCCGATCTTTCCCTCTTTTACACCATGTTCTTTTTCGCTAATTTCTTTCTCAATATCATCAACAACGCTGTCCCCGTCTCCGTGACGAAATTCGTCGATTACGAATACGTAGGGCAGTATTCCTCCTGGCGGATGCTGCTTCACACGGCAGGCGGCGCTCTGGCCGGCGTTGCCGTCACCCCAATGCTCAGCATGCTGGGAGGTGCGGGCACCTTGGGTCTCGGCGCGGCGCTCCAGGTCATATCGGGAATCGGTTACTACCTTTTCCTGAGAAAAAGCGGAACGGAAAAAAAGGAAGTTTTCGACAAATCCCCCCATAAGACTTGAAAAAACAGAATCGGTATTATATAATGGTACCGTATCGGTGTCCCCTCTTGCCAAAATAAGATGGAATCGATCGCAAACTCCCTTAATTTTATCAGTTAGGAGAAACAAGATGGCAAAATTTGCATTGGAATGTCCCAAGTGCGGTACCATCAATACCGCATCCAACTTCATTTTTTCCAAGAAGACCATCAAGTGCAGTACCTGTGCCAACGAGATCAACGTAAAGGAATCCAAGCTGATCTCCAAGACTTGTCCCCACTGTCACAACACCTTGGTTTTCGACCAAAGCAAGAAGAATCAGACCTGTCCCGTTTGCGGAAAGCCCATCGATCATCTGACCGCGAACACCGCCAGCTACAAGATGGTCACCGTCAACTGTCCGCAGTGCGCCTGCGCCATCGAGGTGGACAAGACCGCCACCAACCCCTTCTGCCCCATCTGTGACTATCAGCTCGACCTGCAAAAGGAATTGAACAAGGCAAAGCTGGTCAACGACACGGGCGTGAGCGTCATCCAGTACGAGGGTGACAACTCCACCTTCATCTGGAAGCACCCCATCGAGGACTTCAATCTGGGCTCTCAGCTCGTGGTGCACGAGTCTCAGGAGGCGATCTTCTTCTGTGAGGGAGAGGCACTGGATACCTTTGGCCCCGGCCGTCACGCGCTGGAGACCGCAAACCTGCCCATCCTCAAAAAGATCTACGATCTGCCCACGGGCAAGCAGACCCCCTTCCACGCAGAGGTCTACTTTATTAATAAGACCGTTCATATGGGTCTGAAGTGGGGCACGGACTCCCGGGTTCGCTTCATCGATCCCATCACGGGAATCCCGCTGGACATCGGTGCCTGCGGTGAATTGAACCTGCAGGTGGAAAACGGCAGAAAGCTGCTCGTGAAGCTGGTCGGCACCACCGGCGGCATCGGTGACAGAACGATCCTTTCCGCAGGCTCCGATTCCTCGGATCGGATCCACACCACCTTAAAGAGCTACTTCCGCGCTCCCCTGATGAGCGAGGTGAAGTCTCATCTGGCCGCAGTCATCAAGGATATGAAGATCAATATCCTCGAGATTGACCAGTATATGGCCACCCTTTCCGACAGCCTGCGGGAGCGCATCTCCCCCAAGTTTGAGGAATACGGCCTGACCATTCCCAACTTCTACATCACCAACATCGACCTGCCCGAGTCCGACAAGAACTTCCAGGAGATCAAGTCTCTGATTTCTCAGGCCTACCTGCGCATTCAGAGAGAAGAGCTGGAGGCCAACGTTGCCGAGGCAGAGCGGAAGAAACTCCTCACCCGCCAGGAAACGGAGGCTCGCCTCCAGATGATCCGTGCTCAGGGCGAGGCAGAGGCAATGCGTGCCACGGGTATGGCCGAGGCGGAGATTATGCGTGCCAAGGGCTACAGCCAGAAGGACGTTCTGGAAGCAGACGTGCAGAAGGCTTACGCCGCCGGTATGGGCCAGATGGGCTCGAACGGCGGTGGCGGCGGTGGCGGCGGCGGAGTCGGCACCGATCTTGTGGGAATGATGGCGCAAATGAAGATGGCCTCCACCATGTTCGACAAGATGGATATTATGTCCACCGGTTCCTCTCCCAATCAGGCCGCTCCTGCGACGGCACCTGCGGCAGACACCTGGACCTGTGCCTGCGGCGAAAACGGAAACACCAAGAACTTCTGTATGAACTGCGGCAAGCCCAAGCCCGAGCTCTGGACCTGCGCCTGCGGTCACAGCGGCAACAAGGGCGCCTTCTGCGAGATGTGCGGCGCTCCCAAGGCTCCCGCTACCTGGGAATGCCCCAAGTGCGGCGAGAAGGATAACAAGGGCAAGTTCTGTGCCGGTTGCGGCGCCAAAAAAGACGGCGACGAATAAGCGAGGTGAACGAAAATGAAATCGAAAAAGCAAAATATGTTTCTGATCATTGAGGCCTTGGGCTTCCTTGCATACAACGTCATCCTTTTCATCCTGACGGGCTTTGAGCACTCTGCGGTATTCTGGCTCTCCTGGAGCTTTACCTGCATCTCCTGCATTGCCTTGGCCGCCGTGATGCTCCTTTTGGGGCAAAAGGGTATGCTGATGCGGGACTGGCTCTTCGGCTTCCCCATTGTCAAGCACTCCACCTTCTACATCATCGCACAGCTCGTCCTCTCTACGATCTTCATCATCTTTGAGTACGATCTGACCTGGGAGTGGCCCTTCGTGGTGCAGTTCTTCCTCTTGATCATCTATTTGGTCTTTGCCATCTCCTGCTTCCTTGCCAAGGAGACCATCGAGGGCATCAAGCAAAAGAACGTCGAGCGCACCATGAACATCAAGCTCCTCCGTGCCAATGCCGAGTCTCTGGCGGCCTCCTGCGAGGATCCCGCTCTGAAGGCTGAGCTGAGCCGCTTTGCGGAGAACGTCCGCTACAGCGATCCCACCAGCTGCGACGCCCTCCAATCTCTGGAGGCCGAGCTTGCAAGACTTGTTTTTGCCTGCAAGGAAAAGGTTGCCGCAGGGGAGTATGCGGAGGCCTCCGCCATTTGCCGCGAGGCAGGAAGACTTCTGGATGAGCGCAACCAGAAGTGCAAGCTCCTGAAGAACTAAAGAAAAAAACGAAGCGATCTGTGATCGCTTCGTTTTTTTATACTCCCGCTTCTATCACAGCCAAGAGGATCCATGCGATGACCGCCAGCCAAATGAGCACAAAGGGAATGGCGTAATACCACCTTCCACGCTTCTCCCCCATCCCCTCCGCTCGTGTGCGGCAGGCGGCAAAAACGTCCCTCGGAATACACTTGACACAAAGCGCGATCAGCGTCGGCAAAAGGATCACATCGTCCAAATACCCCAAAACGGGAATAAAATCCGGGATCAGATCCACGGGGGAAAGGGCGTACACAACCACCACCGCCGCAAGGAGCTTGGCATACCAAGGCGTCCTTTTCTCCTTGAAGGCAAGGATCACCGCAGGGATATCCGTTTTGAGCTTTTTTGCTCTCTCGGCCCATTTGCTCATTTTTTCCTCTTCATCGAATGAATGGGGACGGATCGGTCTGTCTCAGGAACGCATCCGCCCTCTCTCGGCTCTTGAAAATTACAATCGTTTTGCCGTCCCGATATCGGTCGATCAGCGCGTATAGGGAGGGCAGATTCTTCCTTGGAAATTCCTCGATCGCCCGTTCCAGCTTCGGGTCGAGCTCGGTATCGACCCACGGCAGATCCCGTCGCGCCTTACCGAGACGGGCTCTCGCTCCGTCAAGACACAGCTCCACGGGCAGGTCAAACAGAAAGACCGTGTCGCAGGCTGCCATTCGGCGCTCCACCGTACGGCTGTAATTTCCGTCGATGATCCAGGCGTCCAGCGCCAGAATTTCTGCGAGGCGCGCGTCGTATTCCTCTCTTGAAATATGGGTTCTGTCGGATTTATGCCAGATGGCATCGAGATAAAACAGAGGGAGCCCCAGCCGATCTCTCAGCTTCTCCGCAAAGGTCGTTTTTCCCGAGCCGGGACAGCCGATGACAATCACTTTCTTCATATCGTTACGGTGCATACTCCTCGATCAGCTTCATAATATCGTGCCGGTACAGATTCCCTCCGAGAACGTGGCCATTCGGCTCGAAGGAGAGGCACCGCAGGTCTCGCGGATCCTCCGCATAGGGATTTTTCGGAGGCACGGAGCCAAAATACTCCCCAAGGTATTTCAGAGCATTCCCCTCGGGAAAAACGACGTTTCCCTCTCCCACACCAATTTCCATATCGGAAAAGCTTGCAAGAATCTCCCGCGTTTGGCGGTTATAGGGATTGTCATCCGCCGCACTTACAAGCCACGCGGGCTGAAGGCGAATCGGGATCCCGCAGGCCTTTGCTTCCCGTGCAAAGCGCTTTGCGGTGTCAAGGGGGATCGTTTCCTGATGGAAGGCATCCACGGACAAAATCAGATCGTTTGTCCCGCACAAGAAAAGCCGCTGTGCCACCTCACGGATTCTGTGTGGATTCTCCGAAAAATAGCCGTTTGTGATGACCTGCCGCCTCGGAATCCTCCTCTCCTTGGCGGCCGTCATAATCGCACAGACGGCCTCCGGAAAGAGCAGCGGCTCCCCACCAAAGGCCATCACCGTCTGTATGGCTCTCTCCGAAGCGATCCTTCGTACCGCGTCTGCGGCGATGTCGGGATCGATCCGTTCTCCGCAGGAGGCGTGCTCCCCCTCGGAGCAATGCTTGCACCGCCCCGTACAGGCATAGGTCACAACAAACTCGAGCTTGTTCAGATTTTTCAGATACGGATTCATCGTTCCTTGCAGAAAGCGGAGGCGGCCTTTGGCAGATCATAAATCGCCCCGTCCCAAACGAGAGCGGAAGCCCCCCTCGACCACCCGCGCACCTCCCCGCTTTTTTCTTTATTTTACCATAATATCCATCAATCAACAAGCGTTTCGGATAGGAAAGCCCCGGAAAAATCGCTTGAGTTGGAAAAAGCTTCTCCGAGGTCACAAAAAAAGCCCGAGGCTCCCCCACGGAGCTACGGGCTTTTGGCCTTTCTATCAAGCGGAGTCAACTCAGAAGGAGGCTTCGTAATAATAAAACTCGCCGCAAATGTGCTCCGTGTAATACCGATCGGCCCCATCGGGCTCTTTCCACTCAAATCCGTTTCCGGATGGCGTCAACCCATCGGCGGAGGACGGTGCGCACCACACGGCCGCCATATCGTTTTCCGAGGTATAATAGAATCCCACGTAAGACGTCTCCGAGCCCATTCCCGCACCGCCGCAGTAAAAATCAACGACCGTTTCATCTGCGTCGATTTCTTTCAGGAAGCCTTTATTCTCATAGGCAGAAAAGTCCCCGCTTTCAATGGCTTCCAGCAGGCCCTCTTCGTTTTGACAGACAAACTCAAAAACCTCATCCTTGTCTGCTCTGTCATCCCCGGTCGCAACAAGAAAGAGAAAGAATGCACTCGAGCAGCCGGAAAGAGAAAACAGCATCATCGCCGCTAAAAGCAGACCCAATCCCCTTTTAAGCATATCCTCACTCCCGTCCCAACAGCAATGCATATCGGTTAGACAATACCTTTGATAAAACACTGAAGACAACAAACGCTAATGTTTGTTGATTCCATCGTCTTTGAAATAATTTCATTCTAATGTTTCTTTTTGGGTAAAATAAAATGTCAAATCAATACACCATCGCAATGGTCGATTTCGTGCTGGATGATTTGGGCGGGCCAGCCGGTGAAGGTTTTCACGCGGGTTTGGAACTCTGCGGTTTGCCATTGAACCTTTATTGTCTGATAGCGTTTGCAAGGACGAGGACCACCAAGCAGAGAAAGACAGCCTTCCTCGGCATCAT
>JAFVYT010000022.1 GCA_017508505.1 Clostridia bacterium | reverse complement strand
GATATATTACCTAACGGTAATATGAAGTATTTCCTTACGGAAATGTGAAATATTGCTATCGCAATATGATATATGCCCTTTGGGCATATTATGGTAAAAAATGATCCGTTGCATTTTTGCAACGGATCATTTTTATTCCTTCATATTTTCGGAGAAAATATTTCATAGGCAACGCCTATTTCATACGACGTCAGTCGTATTTCATCAATTTGCTTTGCAAATTGATTTCATTGTAGGTTGAGTTTATCCCTAAGCTCAACCTACTAAGAGGGCTTTTTTATGCGATCAGGCTCAGCCAAAGGGGAATGGTCACGCACGAGGCAAGATGAGAAAGAAACGCAAGTCTCGCACCGGGGCCGGGGTCCTCCCCTACGCTCTTGGGAAATACGATGGTGTTCAGACCCGTGGGCATCGCGCTGACAAACAAGGCGGGCAGGGCGATATGCGAGGGAAGCTGAAGAAGCTTGATAACACCGAAGATCACCCCCGGGATGATCACAAGGCGAAGCAGGATGATGCCGTAGGCCTTCTTGTCCGTAAGCATCTCCTTTACGGGAAATTCCGACAGCGTAATGCCCGTCAGAAGCATACTCAAGGGGCCAACACAATTGGAGGCAGAGGTGAGCACGCTCTGTGCGGAGGTGGGAATGGGAACAGCGGTCAGGCCAAAGAGAATGCCTAAAAGGAGGGCAACGGTCATAGGGTTGATGGCACGGCGAAGCCCCTTTCCCGAGCCGGTCAGCTTCAGATATCCCACGGTGTAGGTATAAAGGGCAAAGGGAATGCAAAAGACGATGAGATCCGTCAGTCCCTTTTCTCCCCAAACGCTTTCCGCCAAGGCATAGCCCATATAGGCGTAGTTGGTGATGGTAAAGGTGTACTCCATCACCCGAATCATATAGCCTTCCTTGTAAAACAGTCTCGCCAAAGGCTTTGAAGCAAAATGGAAAAAGATCAGAAAGCAAACAGAGATGAGGATCGTCCTGTAGTTGAGGCTGAAATACGAAACGGTAAAGTTTCGTGAGAAGGTGCCGAAGACCTTGGCAGGCAAAAAGAGATTGACCAAAAGAAAAGATAGGATTCCCGTTTGCGGAATGATACGGGGGTTCTTTTTTCCCAAGATCCAGCCAAGAAGGAGAAAGGCGTAGAGGATCAAAAGCTGCTCTAATATAATCTTCATCGTATACTCCGTTAAATCAGGACGGTTTGGGTGCCGTCCTTTTCAATGATGTGCTCGGTTACCCCCAGCTCCCGCATCCACGCACGGGTCTCGGCCGTATCCCATTTGCCCGTACCGGGGCCGCCCTCCCCCACGTTATCCCAAATTCTCTCGGGGGTGGGCCAAATACAGCGACGGGGCTTGACGTATTCGTAAAAGGCGCGGTTGACACCCTTTTGCCCGTGGTGGGCCATTTGGGTGTAATCCGCACAGAGCTCCTCGGCAGGAAGGGCGGCCATCAGATCCTCGCCCCCCTGAACCCCGAGATCCCCGAGAAAAAGAACGCGGGTGCGGGGGGTATCCAAGCGAAAGACTGCAGAGGAGTTATTCACAAAATTCTTTTTCGTATCGTAGGTGGGATCCATCACCCGAAGCACCGTAAGGCTTACCTCGTCGAAGGAAAAGGTCTCTCCGAGAGAAAGCACGTGCGTCTTTTCCTTCAGGGCACCCTCGAAGAGATCCCAAATATCCTCCCACATTTGCCGCTCGATGCCGCCGTGGGCCTTATGCGCGGGGCAAAGCCGCAGGGTCTCACGTGAGGGAAAGCGATGGTAGATCGCCCCGACGGAAAGCTCGGGATGGCTCCTTTGCAACGCCATAAAGGCACCCAGGTGGTCGTGATGGGGATGGGTAAAGAACCAGGCATCCACGCGACCGCGGCCTTCCCGCTTCAAAACCGCAAAAAGCTCGTCCGCGTCCTCCTCAAGGCCGCCGTCCAGAACCAAGGTGGCGCACTCCGTCACGATCACGGCACCGAACATCTGGTATGGGGTGGTATTTCCGAGAATGATCAGCTTTGTCATTTTATCCCTCTCAATCCAAACGGGTAACCAAATCCCCCATAAAGGAATCCATGCTGTAATCGGTCACGCGAAGGATGCCGTTTTCATACTCGGCACGGGTCACGGAGGCGTTGGACGGCCATGGGACCTCGTTCATTTCGTTTAAGGAAACGCCGTCTCCCCAGCCCTTTATCATGCGGATGGGGGTGGCGTGGGAAAACACAAGCACCGTTTTCCCGGGATTTGCTTCGGCAATTTCCGTAACCGTGCGGCAAATGCGTTCCCTCAGCTCGGCAATGCTCTCTCCTCCGTCACAGCGGCAAGCGCCGAAGTCGTGCTCCCACGTGGCAAAGCTCTCGGGATAGCACAGACGCAGCTCGGGAAAGGACTTTCCCTCCCACTGACCTGCGAAGATCTCCCGCATTCCCTGACAGGCGTGCACGTCAAGCCCCTTGGCGCGAGCGGTATGGAGTGCCGTATGATAGGCGCGCTTCAAGTCGCTGGAATAAATTTTGTCCACGGGAACGTCTTGAAAGAAGGAGGCGGCAAGAGCTGCCTGCGTATGCCCGAGCTCGGTTAGATCCAAATCCGTAAAGCCCAGAAAAAGATCCTTAAGATTCCCCTC
>JAFVYT010000244.1 GCA_017508505.1 Clostridia bacterium | reverse complement strand
GCCCTTTTCCTCGGGGAAGTAGACGTTCCAATCTGCCGTCTTGTGATACCAAAGGCAGCCTGCAATCACGGGCAATCCTGCGGTGTGGTCCAAGTGCATGTGCGTGATGAACGCAGCCTTGACGCTTTCAACGGGGATACGGTATTGGGTGAGCAGGTAGATGACGGGTGCTCCCGCATCAATGAGAAATCCGTGACCGTTGTGTTCAAAATAGACGGACGTATGGTTTCGACCCACTTCGGGGTGACCGTGGCTTGTGCCGAGAAATAACAGCTTCATGGTGTATCTCCTTTGCATGGGTAAATTGGATGGTAAATCCACCCTTATTATAGCGCGTTTTTAAAAAATGTCAAGAGAAAAAATTATTTAAAATGCTTCAATTCCTCGATGAGTCCGTCGCGGATGGGGAGGAAGTCCTCCTTGGAAAGTCCCGTTGCGGCAAGGATCTTGGAGTTGTCGATGAGACGGTTGAACATGCGGTCGTAGATCAGTCCCCACTTGTAGTCCCCGCGGAATTTGGGGTATTTTTCGAGGAATTCCTCCATGGTGCACCAATGGATCTTTACCCCCGTCAGCTCGGTATAGAGCTCTGCCGCCTGTCCCCACGTCAGATTTTGCGCGGAGGAAACGGTGTAGGTCTCTCCAAAGGTATGGGGCTTGAACAAGAGATTTGCAATCAGCTTGCCCGAGTTGCCCGCCCAGTCAAGACCCGCCGTGAGATCCTTGGAGGCGGCGGGGATGAGCAGGGGATCTCCTGCCTGCGCGTGCTCGAGAATGACGCGTCCCGAGTGAACGTAGAGGTCGAGACGAAGGCTGGAGAAGGAGATGACGGGACGCACGATGGTCCAGGGCTGTCCCTTACATTCGTTTCTCAAAAAGTCCTCACACGCGATCTTGGGGAGCGCGTAGTCCTCCTGTGCACGAAATTCCGCTTCGGTTTCGATATCGCACAGACGGGGCGCGTCCTCGGTGACGGGGTGCTGCTCGTCCGCGTAGACGCGATAGGAGGAGAGGAAGATGAGATGGTCGGTGTTTTGGATCAGCAGGGGATGGATCTTTTTGTAGTCCTCGGGCTTTTTGTAATGAATGAAATTGACGATGGCGTCGTACTTCTCCTTTGCAAAAAGCTCGCTCAGAAGCTCAACGGTCGCATAGGATTGATAGAAATGAAGGTTTGGGTGGTTTGATACCTTCTCCTCGGGGCAGATGATGTCCACCGCGTGGCCGAGACGGAGCAGCTCGTTTGCGGTATGGGTGCCGAGCGTTCCGCCACCCGCGATCAGCAATGCTTTTTTCATTTTGATACCTCCATTCCGCAGCACTCGAGAACGGTACGGAAGAGCTCGAGCTCATAGTCGTAGGTGTAGGGATTTTCTGCTTCTCCGCGCACGAAGGCGGCAAAGCTCTTCATCATTCTGTCATATCTGCCGTAGTGGGAGCTGATGAATTCCTTGTCGCTGGTATGTCCCTTTTCGTCAATTCTCTCTCTCTCCACGCGCTTGGTGTAAAGCTCTGCCACGATGGAGGGATCGTCCTTGCAGCTCTCCTCCAGGGGCGCGATCTCCACGGTCTTTTCCGTGCCGCAGATGACCATCTGACGACGGCTGCTTCCACCGACCTCGGCACCGCTTGCGCGTACGAAGGAGACGCCGTTGGGATACTCGAGCACGGCAAAGCTGAAGTCCTCGGTGTAGATCCCATCGCGTCCCGTTGCCTTGTTGAGTGGGATGATACGTTCGGGTTTGCCCTGGATGCGCAGAATGATGTCGACCAGGTGGCATCCGAGGTAGAACATCATGCCGCCCTTGAAGG
>JAFVYT010000021.1 GCA_017508505.1 Clostridia bacterium | reverse complement strand
GGGCTCCGGAATCATCGATCTGCACGCGGCTGTAAAGGCTCTGGAGGCCAATGGCTGTATCAATGCCTTCGTTGAGCAGGACAATGCAACCAATAAGCCCGATCCCATCGGACAGATGCGTGAAAGCGCCGAGTACCTGAAGTCTCAGGGCTGGCTGTAAGCGAAGGAGGAACAAATGGCAAAGTATTATCTTTCCGCCTTTGCGGATGAAGCGGGCAAGGATTTGGACGTTCAGATTGCCGCGCTGAAAAGAAACCGCATTCGTTTCGTGGAGCTGAGAGGATTGGCAACCGGTCCCATCGACGCTCAGTCCGACGTTTCCGCCAAGGAAGTGAAGGCGAAGCTGGACGAGGCGGGCATCGGTATTTCCGCTTTGGGAAGTCGTTTGGGTAAAACCGACATCACCGCTCCCTTTGAGCATTCGCTAGAGTCTCTGCGCCGTCTGTGCGAGATCTGCCACATTCTGGGTGCCCAGCGCATCCGTATGTTCTCCTATTTCATTCCCGAAGGAGAGAATCCCCGCAATTACCGCGAGGAGGTTATGGCAAGATTGCAGAAGCTCTGCGATTACGCCAAAACGCAGAACATCCGTCTGATGCACGAGAACGAAGCGCGCATCTACGGTGAAAAGATGGAAGAGGTGATTGACATTCACGAAAGCGTGTCCGACCTGGGCGGTATCTTCGACCCCTCCAACTACCGTATGGCAGACGTAGATCAGGCACTGACCATTGAAAAGCATATGCCCTACGTGGATTACCTCCACATCAAGGATTGCACCAAGGAGCACGTGATCGTTCCCGCCGGCTACGGCGACGGTATGATCGCCGAGGCCATCAATCACCACAATTCTCTGTTTGCAGGGGATTCCTTCCTGGTGCTGGAGCCTCACCTGAAAAAGTTCCAGGGCTACGGCGACATTGACAAGCACGAATTAAAAACCAAGTTTTCCTTTAAGGACAGCAACGAGTCCTTTGATTTTGCAGTAAAGAGTCTGAAAGAGGTTCTGACCCAAAACGGATTTACAGAAAGTGAGGATATGGCATGGAGCAAGTAAGATTCGGTATGATCGGTGCGGGTAACATCGGTAATACCCACATCAAAAACTTTATGGAAGGGAAGATCGAGTGCGGCGTTCTGACCGCCATTGCCGATCTCAACCCCAAAAAGCTTGAGGCAGTGAAGGAAAAGTATAAGGAGAATCCCCTGATGAAGGACGTTCAGTTCTTCGACAGCGATGAATCTCTTATCGCATCCGGCGCCTGTGACGTTGTCATCGTCGGTATTCCCCATTACGACCATCCCACCGTTGCCATCAAGGCGCTGAAGGCAGGTCTGCATATCGTGGTGGAAAAGCCCGCAGGCGTCTACACCAAGCAGGTGAAGGAAATGATCGAGGAAGCCAAGAAGCATCCCGACCAGCTCTTTGGCATTATGTTCAACCAGCGCACCAATCCCCACTTCAAGAAGATGAAGGAAATGATTGAAAACGGCGAGCTGGGTGAAATCAAGCGTACCAACTGGCTCATTACCGACTGGTACCGTACCCAGACCTACTACGATTCCGGCGACTGGCGTGCAACCTGGTCCGGTGAGGGCGGCGGTGTTCTGATGAACCAGGCTCCCCACAACATCGACCTGTTCTGGTGGATCGCAGGAATGGTTCCCACCAAGGTTCGCGCATTCTGCCATGCAGGTAAGTGGCACGATATCGAGGTTGAAGACGACGTTACCGCATACTTTGAATATGAAAACGGTGCAACCGGTTGCTTCATCACCACCACCGGCGACTGCCCCGGTACCAATCGCTTCGAGATCTGCGGTATCCGCGGCAAACTGGTTTACGAGAACGTGGTGACCGGCTCCGGCAAGGATCAGAAGAAGAATACGCTGACCTTCCACAAGCTTTCCGTAGACGAGAGAGAGTACAACGTTTCCGGTGATAGCGGCAATGGTATGAAGAAGCCTCCCTTCGAGGTTGAGGAGATCGAGATCGATGCTCCCAATCCTC
>JAFVYT010000243.1 GCA_017508505.1 Clostridia bacterium | reverse complement strand
CACGGACAAATGAAACCGCCCCGAGGGAAAGACGGGCTTTCCCTGGGGAGTCTTGACAATTTCTTCCGGTTCCAGCCCCGTTTTCTTCCAAAAGGCATCCAGGGCACGGAGCTTTTCACCCTCCGACGCGGCACGGGCATCCCCTGCCGTTCGGCTGATATACAGATAAAGGGTGTTATGCATCGGTTTCGGGATTTTCGTCCTCTTCCTCGGGATCGGGCAGGTCGGGAACCTCCTCGCCGTAGATTTCCTCACCGGATTCCTCGGCGTTTTCCGCCTCCTTTTGCAGCTCCTCGTCGGGGGTAACCCGCTGGAGGGAGGTCAGATGCTCTCCGTCCTCGGGACGCATGACGTAAATACCGGCAGAGCCTCTGCCCACCTTGGAAATATCGGCGGCGTGTACGCGAACCAGCTTTCCGTCGGAGGAGATGAGAAGCAGGTCGTCCTCTTCCCCTACGGCGAGAATACCGATCAATTCACTGCCGGCCTTGCCGCCCAGTGCCTGACACTTCATACCCTTACCGCCGCGATGCTTGGCGGAAAATTCGCAGAAATCACTTCGTTTCCCCACGCCGTTGTCGGTCATGGTCAGAAGGCTTCTTTCCTCACCCTCATGGGCAATGGAAACGGCGCCGCAAACAGCGGCTCCCTCGGCAAGCCGCATGGCTCTCACACCGCGGGCGGTTCTTCCCATCAGACGGATTTCATCCTCGGCAAAGCGCACCGCAAGACCGGAGGTGGACGCCACGAACAGATCCTGGTCGCCACAGGTCTTATTGACGAACAAAAGCTCGTCGTCCTCGTTTAAGGTAATGGCCTTCACACCGTCGCGGCGAATGTGACGGAAGAGCTTGAGAGGCGTACGCTTCACGAAGCCGTCACGGGTGACGAAGGAGAGAATTTCCTCGGTACCCAGCTTTTGTACAGACAGGTACGCGGTAATCTTTTCCCCTTCCTTCAGATTCAGAACGTTCACCAAATTGGTCCCCTTGGCAGTACGGGACGCCTCGGGAATTTCGTAGCATTTCTTGACGTACAGTCTTCCCTGGTTGGAGAAGAAGAAGACGAAGTTGTGGCTGTGGCTGACAAACAGATCGCGGATGGAGTCCTCCTCCTTGGTGGTCAGCGCACGCATTCCCTTACCGCCGGCACGCTGTGCCTCGTAATCGGACAGCTTCTGACGCTTGATGTAGCCGGCGTGGGTAATGGTTACCACCGCCTTGTGCTTTTCGATCAGATCCTCCAGAACGATGTCGTCTGCCGCCTGCTCAATGGTCGTTCTGCGCTCGTCACCGAATTTCTTGCGGATTTCAAGCAGCTCCTCCTTCAAAAGGGCAAGCAGCTTTTCCTCGTCGGACAGAATTCCCTCAAGATACGCAACCAGCTTCTGCTTTTCTGCCATTTCCTCCAGAATCTTTTCGATTTCAAGCCCTGCCAAACGGCCCAGAGGCATTTCCACAATGGCCTGTCCCTGTGCGTCGGAAAGGGCAAAGCGGGCAATCAGTCCTGCCTTCGCCTCTGCCACGGTCTTGTGCTCGCGGATGATACGGATCACCTCGTCAATGTTGTCGATGGCAATCTTATAACCCTCCAGAATGTGAAGCCGCGCCAGCGCCTTATTCAGATCGAAGCGGCAACGTCTGGCGGTAACCTCCTCCTGATGCTTCAGGTAGTGGCTGAGCATCTGCTTGAGAGACAGGGTCTTGGGCTCGCCGCCCACCAGTGCCAGCATATTCATGGCAAAGGTTTCCTGCAAACGGGAATATTTATACAGCAAATTGAGAATGACCTCGCGGTTGACGTCGTGGCGAAGCTCGATGACGATGCGGATTTTACCCTTGCAGCTTTCATCGCGCAGGTCCACGATGCCCTCGATTCTCTTATCCTTCACCAGATCCGCAATGCCCTTGACCAGATCGGATTTGTTGACCTGATAGGGAATTTCGTCCACGATGATGCATTCACGCTTGCCGTGGGTCTCAAAATGGGTGCGGCTTCTCATCAGCACCTTGCCGCGTCCGGTCAGATACGCCTGCTCAATGCCGTTGGTACCGTAAATTTTGGCGGCGGTGGGAAAGTCGGGACCCTTGACGAATTGCATCAGGTCGCGCACCTGGCAATCCTTGTGATCCATCAGGTAAATCACCGCGTCAATGACCTCACACAGGTTGTGAGGGGGAATGTTGGTTGCCATACCCACGGCAATACCCACGCTTCCGTTGCAAAGCAAGTTGGGGAAGCGGCTGGGAAGCACCGTAGGCTCTTTCAGCTTATTGTCGAAGTTGGGGACAAAATCCACCACGTCCTTTTCGATGTCCTGGAGCATGGAGTTTGCCATTCTTGCCATTCTGGCCTCGGTATAACGGTAGGCAGCGGCGCTGTCACCGTCAATGTTACCGAAGTTACCGTGACCCTCCACCAGGGGATAACGCATGGAAAAGCCCTGTGCAAGGCGGACCATGGCGTCGTATACTGCGCTGTCACCGTGGGGATGGTAATGACCCAGCACGTTACCGACCGTGGTTGCGGATTTACGGAAGGGCTTGTCGTGGGTCAATTTATCCTCGTACATGGCGTACAGAATTCGGCGGTGTACGGGCTTGAGACCGTCCCGCACGTCCGGGAGCGCACGGCCTACGATGACACTCATCGAGTAGTCGATGTAGCTTTTTTTGATCTCCTTGACGATATCGATATTTTCAATTTTCTGACCGAGTAAATTCAGTTCCATCTTTGAAAAATTTCCTTTCTTTGGAAAAAAAGCCTTTGTTTCACGGATCTTGTTTCACGGCGTTTTTCCCTTTTGCGTTTTCCACTTCGCTTGTGGAAAAAAGGGGAAAAATCTATACCGCGTCTCAGGGAAAAACCGCTTGAAATCAAGCTTTTTTCTCACCGGTGGCTGTGGTAAAGTTTTCCACAGCCTTGCGAAAAAGTATGTGAATAACCAATAGTTTTACACACTTTCCACATAGTTTTCCACAGTTAAACGTCCAAATTCTGTACGTATCTTGCGTTTTGCTCAATGAATTCGCGGCGGGGCTCTACCTTATCCCCCATCAGAAGGGTAAAGGTTTCGTCTGCGGCGTAGGCGTCCTCAATGCTGACGGAAACCAGGGTTCTGGTCTCGGGATCCATGGTGGTTTCCCACAGCTGATCCGCGTCCATTTCACCAAGACCTTTGTAGCGCTCTGCCTGGGCGTTGTCTCCCATACGGGCAATGATTTCGTCCCGCTCCTCGTCAGAGAAGGCGTATTCCTGCTGCTTGCCCTTAAAGACCTTATAAAGGGGCGGCATGGCGCAGAATACGTGACCCTTTTCAATGAGGGGTCTCATGTGACGGAAGAAGAAGGTGAGCAACAGCGTTTTGATGTGGGCACCGTCCACGTCCGCATCCGCCATCAGGATAATCTTGCCGTAGCGCAGCTTTTCAATGTCGAAATCGTCCCCGATGCCGCATCCCAGCACCTGAATGAT